>CAYRHK010000099.1:0-8425 GCA_964423825.1 uncultured Terricaulis sp.
TGCGCAAGGTGCCGCTCGACGGATTGACCGGCGCCCAGAAGGGCGATTGGGCCTGGACCCAAGGGCGGTGTGCATACGCGGGCTCGGTTGTTTCGGCAAGCCACTCCGGGCCCCGGGCACAGCCCTGGATGGCGGCGACATTAACCTTTGGGTTGTTCGGCGACGGTAAAAGACTGCGGTGGCCTCACCTTCTTCCGATGGCCGGCGCGACCTGTCGCTGATCCGGGCAAGCGGTTCTACCGCGCGCGTGCTCAACCTCGCGCTTGTTTACGAGCGCTTCGGCGACACCGCGGCCTTTCGCGACAACCCGCTGTTTCGCAGCCCCAAGCTCAATCGCGCGCTCATCATCAAGCACGCCCTGCGCGACCATGAACGGGCGCTGTTCGAACGGCCCGAGCCTCACACCACCAAGATCGTGTTTCCGTTTTCGGCCACCGAATTGGAACTGGGTGGGACAAGCGTGATGGTCGGCGAGCGGCGGTTCGAGCAGAGCTTGCGGCAGGCGCTCGGCGCCTCGGTGGAGCAGGACGACTTCCTCGCCGACTTCGAGTTGATCACGCTCTTGCACGAACTGCCTTCGTTCGATCCGTTTCTCCTGAAGGAACAACTGAAGCGCGGCGGACACGAGCCGGGCGCGTGCTTTTTCGAAGTTTCGGAAGCGGACATCGCGTCGATGCTGGCGTTCGTGCAGCATGAGATTGCGCCGCTGGTGGAGACAGCGTTCGGCGCGGGCGGGCGGCGCGCGGAAAAATTGTCGATGCGCATGGCGCAGAAGATCATGACCGACGGCGAGGCGCAGATGCTGGCGCCGCTGCGCGACACCATGAGGCTTGGCGTCGGCGAGTTCGCGGAAGGCGTGTTCGCCTGGAAGGGGTTTTTGTACTACAAGTGGATGCTGCGCGCCTTCGCGACGGCGCAGGACGATTTCGCCACGCGGCTGGCGACGTGCTCCATCTCTTGCGAAACCAGCCACCAGCGTTACGAGGTCGGCCGCTTGCGCCGCGATGTTTTGCAGGGCGTCGAACGCGTTGGATTGCGCGTGGCGGAACTGGTGACCGAATACGATCGCGCTTTCGCGGCGCTGGTGCGGGGTGATCCGATGCCGTTCAGGAGTTTTCTAAGGGATGCACCGGCGCAATTCATCCCGCTTGGGGAAGCGACGGGGGCTGTGAAGCACATCTATTCGTTCTGGGGCTTCCGGTTTCCCAGCGGTTCGCCGTTGCGGCTCGAGGCGGCAGAGGCGCTCGACATCCTGCAGGAGTTCGCACGCATGCTGAACGGCCTGCAACTGCTCAAGGGCAACGAAGTCGTGCTCTGAAGGCGCCGTTCAGGGCGAGGCGGACCCAGCCGCCTCCGCTTGCGCAATCGCGCGCTCGAACGCATCGACAAGGGCTGGCACGCAGCACGCGTTCAAGAAGTGGTCGCCGCCGGACACGGTGATGAGCGGACGGCCGTAGTCGCTGCTGATGCGCTCGGCTGATTGCAGCGGCACGAAGGTGTCTGCATCGCCATGGACGAACACGACGGGTTGGCGTGCGCCTCGCAACGCTTCGAACACGGGCGGCAACTGGTCCTGCTGCGCGCGCAGCTCGATGATGGAGTTGCGCAGATCGCGCGGCAGCAGCCCGCGCACGAGCGAGCCGACAGCGATCATGCGTCGCGCCGTTGGCCCACGTTCGCCGAAGTAGGGCGACATCAGAAGGAGCGCGTCGACGCGATCTGGGTAGCGCGCCGCCATCAGAGTGGCCACCGGCGCCCCGAAGCTTTGCCCCACTACAAGCACCCGCTGACCATCCCGCCCCGCAAGCATGGGCGAAAGCGCGTCAGCTTGCTTGGCGATGTCGCGCACGGCGTCTTCGGGTTCGCTGGCCTGGAAGCCAGGGCGGTCGGCGACGACCATTTCGCGGGTTTCGGGAAGCGCTGCGATGGTCGGCGCCCAATACTCGCTCCATGACGGGGTGCCCGTGATGATGACGATCTTCCAGTCGGCGTCAGGTCGCGTGGGGGTTTGTAGTGCAGAGATGCGCCATGCCTCAGGCACAGCGGCCGTGAATTCGACACGCTCCATGGTCCCCGCAGGGTAGGAACTGGAGGTGGGAAAGCGCTCTTCGGCGTTCTCCGGCGGCTCGCCGCTCACGCATGCGCTCAAGAAAAGCGCTCCTATCAAGACGAAAGCCCGCATGCGGTCGATTTAGGCGGGGTGCATGGGTGATGCGAGGGCTTTGATCGAAATCAATGCAGGACTGATCGCATTTTAGAAAGTTGACGCCAGCGTCATTTTTCAGGGAGGAGAGCATGCGCGTCACCGTCGTCGACAAGCCCCCGCAAGAGGTGCGTACGTTTGAAGAGGTCGACCTGTCCGAGAAGCTGACCATGGCCGACGTGGAGACCATTCGCGAGATCTTCCACACGCCGCTGACCGGATCGTTCAATTGGGACTACGACAGCGCCAACGCGAAAATTCGGCGGCTCTATGAGTTGGGAAAGGTCCACAATTGGAACTCGACGCTCGATGTCGATTGGGACGCGCCGTGCGATATGAACGATTTCCCGATGGACGCCTCGATCGGCGCTCTCAACGGGTATCCAGAATATGAAGCCCTGAGCCACGATGAGAAGGTGCGGTTTGCGTGGAAGGGCCATGCGCAGACCATGAGCCAGTTTCTGCACGGCGAGCAGGGTGCGCTCTTGGTGGCCTCGCAGCTGGTTTCGTGCGCGCCGACCGCGGATGCCAAGCTCTATGCTGCGTCGCAGACCTTCGATGAAGCCCGCCACGTGGAGGTGTTCAACACCTATCTGCGGCGGCGCTGCAAGATGGTGTATCCGATCAACAAGAACTTGAAGGCGCTCATCGACAAGGTGCTCGCCGACGAGCGTTGGGATCTGAAGTTCATCGGCATGCAGCTGATTATCGAAGGCTTGGCGCTGGCCGCTTTCGGCACACAAGTCCGCACCACCAAGGATCCGCTACTGAAGCAGATCGTGGAGTTGGTGATGCGCGACGAGGGCCGCCATGTCGCTTTCGGCGTCAACTACCTTGAAGACTGGATCAAAGCGCTGCCCCAGGAGGAGATCGAGGACCGCGCCGAGTTCGCCTATCAAGCCTGCGTGATCATGCGTGATCGGTTGTTCGGCATGGACGTGATGGCGGAGTACGGCTTCGATATCGAAGCGGCGCGCAAGTACATCATGGACAGCGTCGTCATCAATCTGTTCCGTGAATTGTTGTTTGAACGCCTGATCCCGAACTTCAAGCGCGTCGGCCTCATTACCGATCGCGTACGACCGAAGTACGAAGCGCTCGGCGCGCTCAAATACGAAGACTTGGCCGGTGACGTGATGATCGACTGGGCGCAGCTGGAGCGCCCGCTGCCGACCAAGGAAAATCTGGCGGCCGCGCGGATCGCCGCCGAATAGTCCCATAACAAAGCTCTCTCCCTTGCTGGCGGTGCGCCCTCAACGCACCGCCATTTTTTTTGTTCGTCGCAAGGGGGTGCACGGTCCTCGCAATCTTGTTGGTGGCGCTCCTGGGCTTGCGCCAACTTGGCGGCGGCCAACCGGGGATCGATCATGTTCAAAAATCTCATGCTTGCTGGGGCGCTCGCCTCGTTGCCGCTCGCTGCGGGCGCACAGCAGCAGGGCACTCCGCCTGCTCCCGACAGCATGAACCGCCAGCAATTGCGCGACGAGGTAACGCGGCTGCGGCCGCTGGTGCAGGGGCGCGCGGTGCTGCCGCAGCGGCCTGCTGGCTGTGCTTCGGAGGAAAGCCGGCAATTCGATTTCTGGCTGGGCGAGTGGGACGTCTCTCCAAGCGGCTCATCGAGTGGCGCGATCATTGCGGAAAGTTCGATCACGCTGACCGATCAGGGGTGCGTGATCATGGAGCACTGGCGCCCGTTCGGGGGTGCGCATGGGCATTCGCTCAACATGTACGATCCGACGACGCAAAGCTGGCATCAAAGCTGGATGGCGGCGGCGCCGTTGCGGACGGAATATCGCGGCAGCTTCAGCAATGGCGTGATGTCGTTCGAGGCGCTGACGCCCTTGCCGGGCGTGCCTGAAGGTGCGCGCTCGCGGATGAATTTCCAGCGCATCGACGAGAACACCGTTCGGCAATGGGGCGAGCAGCTCGATGCTGGCGCCACCGAGTGGACGGTGACCTGGGATCTGACCTATCGGCGGCGCGCGGGGACGCGTTAGCGAAGTTGCTTCGCCATGACCACGAACGCGAGGTCCTGCGTCTTGGGAAGGCCGAAGCGCGGATCGTCGAGTGGGAATGGCTGTTCGCGGCCGGTGAGCGCGTAGCCGCGACGGACATACCAATCGATGAGTTCCGTGCGGCTCTTGATGACGGTCATATCCATGAGCGCGGCGCCGAAGTCGCGGGCGCGACCCTCCGCGGCTGCGAGAAGCGCGCGGCCCAATCCAGCGGCCTGCAGATCAGGGCGGACCGTGAGCATACCCAAATAAGCGGTGTGGGCGCCGCCGCGCAGTCCCAGGTCCTTCACCAGTACGCAGCCGATCAGGGCGTCGCCTTGCGCCGCCACCAGCAGCACTTGCTTTGGATCGGCGAGGATGTCGGCGAGTGCGTCGGGATCGGTGCGCTGACCGCCCAGCAAGTCGGCCTCGTGAGTCCAGCCTTGCTTAGCGCTATCGCCGCGATAAGCGCTTTCGATTAGCGCGTGGAGCGCGGGGATGTCGGCGGCGGTCGCGGCGCGCATCAGTCGAACAGCGACGACACGCTTTGCTCGTTGGCGATGCGCGAGATCGCTTCGCCGATGAGTTGTGCTACCGAGATGGTGCGCACTTTCGCGCACCCAGGCTTTCCCGGCGCCGGTTCGATCGAGTTGGTGATCACCAACTCCTTCAGCTTGGACTCTTCCACGCGCTTGGCGGCGCCGTTCGACAGCACGCCGTGGGTGACGTAGGCCGATACCGAGGTCGCGCCCGCCTCGAGGAGCGCCGAGGCCGCGTTGCACAGCGTGCCAGCGCTGTCGACGATGTCATCGATGAGGATGCACTGGCGTTTCGAAACGTCGCCGATGATGTGCATGACCTCGCTGACGCCGGCCTTCTCTCGTCGCTTGTCGACGATGGCGAGATCGGCGCCGAGCTTGTTTGCGAGCGCGCGCGCGCGCACGACGCCGCCGACGTCGGGCGAAACGATCATCAGTTTCGTGGCGTCCTTGCAATGCTCGCGGATGTCGCGTTCGAGCACGGGCGTTGAGAACAGGTTGTCGGTCGGGATATCGAAGAAGCCTTGAATTTGGCCGGCGTGCAATTCCAATGTCAGCACTCGGTCGGCGCCTGCGGTGACGATCAGGTTGGCGACCAGTTTGGCCGAGATCGGGGTGCGGCCGCCGACTTTGCGATCCTGGCGGCCGTAGCCGTAATACGGGATCACCGCCGTGATGCGCCGGGCCGAGGCGCGCCGCAATGCGTCGATGCCGATCAGCAGCTCCATCAGGTGGTCGTTGGCGGGATAGGAAGTCGATTGCACGATGAAGACGTCCTCGCCGCGGACGTTCTCCTTGATCTCGACGAAAATCTCGTTGTCCTTGAAGCGCTTGAACTCAGCGCCTGTGAGCGGCATGTCGAGGTGGTCGGCGATGGCGCGCGCGAGCACGACGTTGGCATTGCCAGAAATCAGTTTCATGGATGCGGGCCCCATCGCGATCCGAGTCGGGCTCGGTGTAGCGCGCGAAGACGCATGGGCCTATGCGCTTTGCTGCACTTTCATGAAAGCCGCGTCATCGCGTGGCGCCTACGCCACGAACGCGTCATTACGCGACGTAATCGATACCGCCATACAGCGCTATCGGCGTCGCGGTGCGCTTGGCCCACATCTGATCGCCATAGCTGAAGTGCCACCACTCGGTCGGGTGGGCGGCGAAGCCAACCTCGCTCATCAGCCAGTAGAGGAGACGGCGATTCGCGCGCGCCTCCTCGTCGGAATAGGAGACAGGCGCTGCGTCCTCGAAGCGGCGCGGGTGGGCGAGTTCGGAAACGTCGTCGAACAGTGAGCCCATCCAGAGCGGCGCTCCGCCCTTCCATCGGATGGTGATGTCGACGGCGGCGCCGGTCGAATGCGGCGAAGGACCGTTCGCGTCGATGGTGGGCGCGGCCCAATAGGTTTCAACTTCGCGCCAGAGGTCTTCATCTGAGATCGCGGGGCAGCGCGCGCGCACAGCCGTCGGCATCCACACGTCATGGAAGTATCTCTGCACGGCTTGGGGACGCCATCCATCGTGGAGAAAGAGTTCGAGACCGGCTGGCGCCAGGCGCGCATTGATCGCGACGAGTTTGTCCAGGACGCCTTGGCGTACAACAAGGGCATGGATGGCGCCGGGAACGACGAGGTAATAGGGCGGGTTGCGCGGCGAGCCGTAGTAATTCTCGCCGGCAAGGCCATGGTCGCGGACTTCCAGGAGCGGTTCGGCGTTTGGCGCGCCATCGAACGCGATCGGCAATGCGCGATAGCCGGCGGCGCTTGGCGTTGGCGGAATGGGCCGCTCGCGCAGGGACTGCAGCGCGCCGAAGGGAGAGGGGTTCATGGCAAAGCTATCGCTGCGCAATTGCGCCCATAATCCGGCGCGCCTTCGCGGAGGCTGCGGCGGTGGCTGAACAGGGATTTGTCGCTGAGTGTGTCAAGCGTCAAGATTTCGACGGGGACGCCGAGGCGATCAAGCTGGTGTGCGCAATACCCGGGCAAATCGAAGTGTGGCTTGGGTCCAAAGGCGTCGCTGAAGAAGCGCTTGCTATCAGGGTCAACGGCCCGAAAATTGGCTTTGAATTCGTCGCCGACTTCGTAGCTCGGCTGCGCGATCGTGGGGCCGATTGCGGCGGTGATGGCGCGTGCGCCGTGTTCGCGCATGAGCGCGACGGTCGCCTCAAGAATACCGCCGAGCGCGCCGCGCCAACCCGCATGTGCGGCGGCCGTCACGCCGGCTTGCGCGTCGACTAAGAGCACCGGCGCGCAATCGGCCGTCAGCACCGAAAGTACAAGACCAGGCGTTGTGGTCACCAGCGCGTCGGCTTGCGGGCGCTCGCCCGGCCATGGCCCATCAACGAAGACAGCGCGGGGCGAGTGCACTTGATGCACTCCGATCAGTTGATCGGCGCCAAAGCTAGCCGCGATGCGGCGGCGGTTCTCGCGCACGGCTTCAGGATCGTCGCGCGAACCAGTTCCTGCATTGAGGCTGGCATAAATGCCTCGCGACACGCCGCCCTCGCGGCCAAAGAAGCCGTGTGGCGCCGCGGCGAAGGCACAAGCGGCGTGATGGGGAGGCGCGTCTGTCGTGAGCGTCAATTGACCCCCTCCCATCCTCCCCCTTGCAGGGGGAGGAGCAGGATGGCGCTACAGGATGGGAGCGGGTCAAACACGCGACGCATCAAAATCCCGCCGGGGGCGGCAGCCCTGGGCTCGACAAACATATTGCCTTGAATAGGGCGCCCATTTGATCCTCGCCGGTCAAGCGTTGCAGCTGGCGTTCAATGCGCGGCGCATGCTCCGGATTGGCGCGCGACAGCGCGTCGGCGCGCACCCCAATGCCCAGGCCGCGCAGGAAGCGCGCTTGGCCGATCGGCCCGTGCACTTGCAAACCCGCCGCGTCCGCGAGCTGCGCCACGCGCGCGAAATCGACGTGTGCGGTTAGGTCAGCTTCGCCCGGCGCCTCCAGCGGATCGACCTTGCGGTGGCCCTTGAGCGCTTGCAACGTGTCGGCGCCTTCCGGGCGCACATAGCCGTAATCGATGAACAGCGCGCGGCCCGGCGCTTCGTGCAAGCGGCGCTCGATTTCGTACATGAAGCTTTCGAGCGCGGGCGCGATTTCGCGCACGGCGCCTGCGGATTCGTCGCCTTCGGGCGCCGTGATCGACGCGCTCAAGCCGAAGACGAGGTCGTCGGCTTCATCGAGACCGACGAGTTTCTCATGCCAAGCGGCGTCGCCGCGCACGAATTGGCGGATGGGGAAACAATCCAGGAATTCGTTGGCGATAATGAGCGATGGCCCGGGCGGCGCGTCTTCCAGGCGCAGCGCCCACTCAGCGTCGGGCAGGCGTGCAGCTTGTGCGTCGCGCAAGGGCGGGCTCGTTTCGATCAGAATGAGCGTCTTGGCTTCGTGAAACCCCTCTAGCTTCTGCGTTGCGCGCAGTGCATTCTGCATGAGCACGCCGCGACCGGGCCCGAGCTCGATGAGATTGAACGCGGGCTTCTTCAGCGCGACATCCCATTCGTGCGCACACCAGAGCCCAATGAGCTCGCCGAACATCTGGCTTGTTTCCGGCGCGGTGATGAAGTCGCCGTCATCGCCAAGCGCGGGGCGGGTCGCGTAGTAGCCATTCTCGGGGTCGTACAAACATGCGGCCATGTATTCGGCCACGGTCATAGGGCCGATTTCCTTGATGTGGTCGACGAGTTTTTGCT
>CAYRHK010000100.1:0-8401 GCA_964423825.1 uncultured Terricaulis sp.
GCACGCGGCATTGCGTCCCTGGGCGCCAGCGCACGTGCGCGGAAAACGCGAAGTGAGCGGTGACGTGACGCTGGGTTGGGTTCGTTGCGCGCGTGTTGGCGGTGACGCCTGGGGCGAGGGCGAGCCGCCTCTGGGAGAGCCGACCGAAGCCTATCGCGTGGAAATCCTGAGCGGCGCCAGCGTGGTCCGCACCGCGGAGACCGCCACGCCGGCATACCTCTATCAGGCAGCCCAGCAGGTCGCTGACTTTGGCGCGCTCCCAGTGTCCCTGTCGGTTCGGATCATGCAGCTGCGCGCCACAGGCGCCCCAGGGTTGAAGACTGAGTTAACAATACCACTATAGGCGCTCGCCTCCTGGAAGGTTAGGAGTGAAACTTCGGCTTCGAGTCGCCTTGGGCGGCGCGGTCGAGGGCTGGAGCGCAGTCAGATACCGTGAGTTGGGACCCGTACGCCGCACTAGGCGTCAGCCGGACCGCCACCGCTGACGAGATCCGGCGCGCCTATCGCGCGCTGGCTAAAGAGCTGCACCCTGATGTTCGCCCCGGCGACAAGCGCGCCGAGGACAGGTTTAAGCGCGCCACTGCTGCCTTCAACCTCCTTTCCGATCCGCTGACAAAACAACGCTTTGACCGAGGCGAAATCGACGCTGACGGCAACGAGCGCATGGCGTTTCGTGGCGCGCGACAAGGCGCCAGGGCCCATGCTGGAGCTGGGGCGGGGCCTGGCGCAGCTGGCCCTGGCGCTGATCCGTTCGATCTGGGTGACATCTTCTCCGATCTCTTCGGATCGGGGTTTGGCGGTGGAGGTCGCACCTATTCTCGCATGCGCGGGCGCGACATTCGCTTCACGCTGGACATTGACTTTCTCGACGCCGTCAACGGGGCCAAACGCCGAATTTCCTTGGCCGAAGGGCGCACTCTGGACGTGGCCATCCCGGCCGGTGTTGAGAGTGGCCAGGTGTTGCGGCTCAAGAGCCAGGGCGGCGCCGGTGTTCAGGGGGGCCCCCCAGGGGACGCCCTGGTTGAACTCAATGTCCGCCCCCACGCTTTCTTTCGCCGCGAAGGCCAAGACATCCACATGGATCTTCCGGTCTCTCTGACTGAGGCTGTCGAGGGCGCGAAGATCCAAGTGCCCACCCCAAGCGGTCCGGTCACGCTAACCATTCTGCCTGGCTCCAATACCGGTCAGAAGCTGCGTTTGAAGGGCAAGGGGGTCTCGGGCCAGGGCGATCAGTTTGTCCGTCTGCAGGTCATGCTGCCCCAGGGCGGCGATGACGAGCTGCGAAAATTCGTGCGCAAGTGGTCGAATCGCGATGCCGCGCCCACGCGGCCCGCGAGCGGTTGACACTGGGGCGCAGTAGCGGCGAAGACGTTCAGCGCACGTTCACGGCGCTCCCTTTATACGGGAAATGCCATGTGGGCTAAGACCTTCCTCCCCGTATTCGTTCTGGCGGCCAGCCTGTTCGCAACGCCTGCGGTCGCGCAGTCGCAGCTCTTGATTCAGCCTGGCTTCATCATGCCCGTGCAGGATCGGGAACGCGGCCAGCCCGTCCGCCCGTTGCGCGAGATCACCGACATGCTGCGCGCCCGTTTCGGCGGCGAGTTGGTTGGCGCACGCCTTGAGCAAGGCGAACGCCCGATTTATCAAATCCGCTGGCGGATGCCGAACAACGAGTTGCGCGATTTCGCGGTCGACGCGGTGACGGGCCAAATCCGCTGAAGGAAAAGGGCGCATGCGGGTATTGGTGGTTGAGGACGACAAGAACCTCCGCGAGCAACTGAGCGCGGCGCTTGGCGACGCTGGCTACACGGTGGATACCGCCGACAACGGCGAGGATGGCCAGTTTCTCGGCGAGACTGAGCCTTACGATTTGGCCATCCTCGACCTCGGCCTTCCCAAGGTCGACGGCCTCAGCGTGTTAAAGGCGTGGCGCAAAGAAGGGCGGGTGATGCCCGTCTTGATCCTGTCGGCGCGCGACCGTTGGAGCGAGAAGGTCGAGGGGCTCGATCTCGGGGCCAACGATTATGTCACCAAGCCGTTCCACATGGCGGAGTTGCTGGCGCGAGTGCGCGCGAACGTGCGCCGCCAGACCGATCACAAATCCTCGGTGCTGGAGGTCGGTGACCTTCGCCTCAACGCGGCGACCGGCCAGGTGACGGTCAATGGCGTGCCGGTCAAGCTGACGGCCTACCAGTACAAGGTGCTCGACTATTTGATGCACCACGCTGGACGCATCGTCTCGCGCACCGAGCTGACCGAGAAAATCTACAGTCAGGATCACGAACGCGATTCCAACACCATCGAAGTGTTCGTCGGCATTCTGCGACGCAAACTCGGGCCCGATCGCATCATCACCGAAAAAGGGCTCGGCTACCGATTGGTCGATCCGGCGCAGGCCCAGTGAGCGAAGCGCCCGCCGCATCGCCGCCTTCGAGCAAGAGCGGCGCCTTGCAGCGCTTTTCCGACCTCATCAGGCACTCCTTGGCGGCGCGTTTGGTGACCATAGCCGTCGTGAGCCTGCTTGGCCTGATCGCCATGGGCTGGGTGGCCTACGCGCAATTCAATGCGCAGATGCTGCGCCTCCTGATCGATCCGGAAATCGAAAGCGTTGCGACTTTCTTGATAAGCAACGCCGCGCCCGACGGCGAAGGTCAACTGACCTTGCAGGCGCTCCCCTACGATCAACGCTATCAGCAGCCCCTAGGCGGACGCTACTTCCAGATTGCGCGCGTGAGCGACGCCGGCGATGCCGAGCAGGTCGTAATTATTTCGCAGTCGCTGTTCGACGTTGAAATCAATCTCGACGCCAAGAACGCCGCTCAGGTCATGGCGCCGGAGGCGCAGGCGCAGCCCCATTTCCTGAATCTCACCGGTCCTGAGGGCCGCAAGCTGCGCGTGATCGCGCGCGTCGAGCGCATCCCGGATGTTGAAGGCCGCTACCTGTTTCTGGTCGGCGTGGAGCCTGACACCGTCTTGGCGCCGGCGGCGCGGGTCGCTGGTTTCGCTTTCGCGCTGTTCGTCGTGTTTTGCGCGATCATGATGGCGGTGGTGTCGGCGTTGCAAGTGCGCATCGGCTTGGAGCCGCTTCATGAATTGCGTCGCGACATCGCCAGCGTGCGCAAGGGCGACAACGAACGCTTGGGCGGCCTCTATCCCGCCGAGTTGCAGCCGGTGGCAAGTGAGCTGAACGCGCTCATCGACCACAACCGCGAAGTTGTGGAGCGCGCGCGTCGCCACGTCGGCAATCTCGCGCACGCGTTGAAGACCCCGATCGCGGTGCTGAAGAACGCCATGGGCGATCACCAAGCGGGGGGCGCTGTTCTGCGCCAATCCGTGGAGGAGATGGAGGGCTTCGTCGAACGTCAGCTGCGCCGAGCCCGCGTTGCGGCGCGCGCAGAGGCCAAAGCCGGCGCCCAGGCCGCCACCATCGGCTATCGCACGCCGGTGCTTACCAACCTTCGTGACCTCGTTTTCATGATGGAGCAAAAGTACGACACGCAAAAAGCCATCGACATTTCAATTGAAGATGGCGGCGACGCCACCTTCCGGGGTGAACGCGAGGACCTGCTCGAGATGGCCGCTAACCTGATCGACAACGCCTGCAAGTACGGCAAGAGCGAAGTGTTGGTGCGGATCGTGCCGCCGAAGCTCGGTGAAGGCCTGCTGGAGATAGTGGTTGAGGACGACGGCCCCGGCCTCTCTGGCGAAGAATTGGCTCAAGCCATGGCGCGCGGCGCGCGGCTGGACGAGGCGATGCCCGGGCAGGGATTGGGGTTGTCCATCCTGAAGGAAACCGTTGAACTATATGCCGGCGAATTGCTGTTCGAGCGCAGTGCGCTGGGGGGGGTGCGAGCTCGACTGCGCCTGCCCGCTACCGACTGAGCACGCGCAAGGCGCCCCTGCGGCGTCTCCGCCAGTTTCGCGGTGGCGACAAAGCAGGCTAAGCACCCCCCGCGATGGGATCGTCACTCGCTGTTCTTGCATGCGCCGCCGTAATCACGGCGGCGGCGGCGTTCTGGTCGCTGCGCGCCTATCGTAGCGCCGGCGGCGGCAATGCCCGCTGGGCGCTGGCGACCTGCGCGATAGTCGCGATTTCCGCGCTGGGAATTTACCTCGCCATCGGCCATCCCGAACAGCCGGACGCGCCGTATCGCGCGCGGTTGGAAGCGTTGCGCGATCGCGACCCGATCACCTTCAACGCCGATGAAGCGCTCGCGGTGCTGCACGAGGCTGCCCGCGAGAGCCCTAACGATCCGCTGCCGCACTTCTTCTCCGGCGAACTGCTCTATCGTCTAGATCGTCCTCAAGACGCCGCTCGCGCCTACGATCAGGCGCTGCGGCGCGCTCCCGATAATGCCGAGGCAATGCTTGGTTTGGGCCGCGCGCTGGTGGCGACCGAGGGTGGCCGCGTGTCGCCGGAGGCGCTAGAACTCTTTCAACGAGCGAGCGAGACGCTAAACGATCCCGCGCCCTGGATGTACCAGGCTATGGCGGCGATGCAGTCTGGCGCCGACGCGCGGCCGTTTTGGCGCGAAGCGCTTGCTCGCGCGGAAGCCGACGATCCGCGGCGCGCGATGTTGGAGCGCATGAGCGCCGGTGAGTCGTTAGAAGGTTCGGAGTCGCCATGAGACGTCGCGATCAGAGATTGATCTTGGTGGCGGTCGCAGGCGCGGTGCTGATCGCCGCGATGGCGCTGACTTTGATCGGCTTGCGTGACTCGGTCGTGTACTTCGTGGTCCCATCGGACTTGGCTGAGAAAGCCGAGCCCGGCCGCCGCATTCGGCTCGGCGGCTTGGTGGTCGAAGGCACCGTCCGCCGCGACCCAGATGGCGCTGCGCGCTTTGCAGTTACCGACGGCGCCACCCAAATAGAGGTGCGCTACGCAGGGATATTGCCGGACCTGTTTCGGGAAGGGCAGGGTGTTGTCGCCGAAGGCAGATGGACGCCCGGCGCCGCCTTCGAAGCCGAGCGCGTGTTGGCCAAGCACGATGAGACCTACATGCCGCGTGAAGTCTCCGAGGCCCTGAAGCAGCGCGGCGAGTGGCGGGGCGACGAAGCCGAATGATCACTGAAATCGGCGCATTCTTGGCTGCGCTCGCGCTCGCCCTAAGCTTGGTGCAGGGCGGTCTGGGTTTGAGTGCAGCGCGCAATGAGCCGCGCGCCGCCGCTGCACGCGCCTGCGCGCAGGCAAGTTCCCTTGCCTTGATCGTCTCCTTCGCTTGCTTGATCGTAGCTTTCGTGCGTTCCGACTTCACGCTCGCAGTGGTTGCCGCCAATTCACATACCGACAAGCCGCTCTTGTACAAAATAGCCGGCGCCTGGGGCAATCACGAAGGGTCGATGCTGCTGTGGTGCGCCGTGTCGGCTGTAACCGGCGCCTTGATGGCCTCCTTCCGCGGCGCGCAGAGCCTGGGACTATGGGCGCGCAGCATCGGCGTGCAGGGCCTCGTCACCGCTGGCGCCCTCACTTATACTTTGGCGCTGTCGAATCCCTTCGTGCGGCTCGATCCAGCCCCGTTCCAGGGCGCCGGTCTCAACCCGCTATTGCAAGATCCAGCGCTCGCCGTGCACCCGCCGCTGCTCTACCTGGGGTATGTTGGAATGAGCGCGCCGTTCTCGCTTGCGATCGCAGCCTTGGCCGACGGTCGCGCCGATCAAGCCTGGGCGCGCGCCTTGCGGCCATGGACCTTGGCGGCGTGGACGTGCCTGACCCTCGGCATCGCGCTTGGCTCGTATTGGGCGTACTATGAGTTGGGGTGGGGCGGCTGGTGGTTCTGGGATCCGGTCGAGAACGCGTCTTTCATGCCTTGGCTGGTGGCGTGCGCCCTCGTTCACTCGGCAATCGTGACTGAACGGCGAGGTTCGCTCGCGACCTGGACTATCCTGCTCGCAATTCTGGGGTTTGGTCTCGCGTTACTCGGGACATTCTTGGTGCGCTCAGGCGTCTTGACGTCAGTGCATGCGTTCGCAGTCGATCCCACACGCGGCGTCGCCGTGCTCGTTTTGCTGACGATCGCTCTTGGCGTCGGGTTCTCGCTGTACGCATGGCGCGCGCCGAAACTCGCGCAGCCTTCAGGTTTCGGCGCTGTCAGCCGCGAAAGCATGCTAGTTTGGAACAATTTCGGTCTCGCCGTTGCGGCGGGCGTCGTGTTGATCGGCACGCTTTACCCATTGCTTGTGGAGGCGCTGGGCGCCGGGCTCATTTCCGTGGGGCCTCCGTTCTTCAATCTGACCGTGGCGCCCATTATGGCGCTGGTGTTCTTGGCATTGCCATTTGGGCCGATGTTGTCCTGGCGGCTTGGAGACATGCGCGCCGCTGCGGGCCAGTTGGCGCCGGCGGCGGGCTTGGGTCTGGCTACGGTGGCCATGTCGTTGCTTGTTGCGCGCGGACAAGCGATGGCGGCGATTGGCTTGGGTATAGGCGCCTGGCTGATCGTCGGCGGCCTCATCTACCTGTGGGTGCGCGTGGGACGAGGCGGCGGCGGCGCGCGTGTCGTCAAACTCGCGGTTCTGCCGCTTTCGGTTTGGTCCATGAGCGTCGCCCACATTGGCGCCGGCGTTTTGACAATCGGAGCAGTCGCGGAGACCGCATTTCGCAGCGAGCAGGCGCTCTCCATGGCCCCCGGCCAAAGTGTTGTCTTCGCCGGTCGCGACATCACGCTGATCGAGGTCGCGATGGGCGAAGGGCCGAACTACTCGAGCCAGCGCGCGAGCTTTCGCGTCGAGCAGCACGGGCGCGTGCAAACGACGGCTGCCGAGAAGCGCTTTTTCCCGACATCGCCGATGCCGACCACCGAGGTAGGCATCTTGAGCGGCTGGGATGGCGATCTCTACATCGCCATCGGCGAGCCGGAGCGTGGCGGCGCCAGCTTGACGGTCCGGCTCTACCACAATCCGCTCGTGCAGCTGGTGTTTCTCGGCGCGTTGATGATGGCGATCGGTGGGCTGCTCAGTTTGGTGGCGCTGCAGCGGCGCAAGGAGGCGAAGCCTTGAGCTTGAGAGCCCTGCTGCTTGCCGCTGTGGCGTCGAACGCTATCGGCGATCCTTCGCAAGATGCGCGCGTGCGGGCTCTTGAGATGGAAATCCGTTGCGTGCAGTGCGAGAACGAACCGATCTCGCAATCCACCGCCGACATCGCGGGAGATATGCGCGCCCTGGTGCGCGAGCGCGTCGCCGCCGGCGACACTGACGCCGAAATCCGCGCCTTCTTCCGCGAGCGATATGGCGATTTCGTGCTCTTCCGCCCGCCTTGGGACGCGCGCACCTGGGCGCTATGGATGGCGCCGGGCCTTCTCTTCGCGCTGGGTGTCTGGGCGATACGGCGCGGGGCGACCTCTGGCGGCGAAGCGCTCGCCCCCGAGGAGGGCGAACGATAAGCGTCGCGCCCGCGTGGGGTTTGGTCGCAAACGGGCCGCCCGATATCCACAATGTGGCGGCGGGGCCGCGATTGGACCCAACTTCGCCCAAAACTGACCTTACGCGAGCGGCAACGCGGTCTATGCTAGGTCACGCATCGCGCGCAGGATGGCGCACCTGAAGGGACGTTTGAGGACGACATGAAAGAAGCCGGGTCTTTGAAGTTTGTTCGTCGTGTCGCCATTGCTGGCGTCGCCGCTGGAGGCGTGCTGGCAGGGCTTGCCGCGGGCTTCACCCCAGCATCGGCGTTGGCCCAGGAAATCAATCCCACGGCGGTTGCCCCGCCTGCGGGAGCCCCGGGTAGTTTTGCCGATCTGATCGAGCGCGTTCGCCCGGCCGTGGTCTCAATTTCGGTTCGTCAGCGCCCCGGCGCCAACAGCGGCCGAACCCCGGACGCCGCGCCTCCTGGCGATGAGGATTTCTTCCGCGGGCGCCCGGGGGGCGCGCCGATCTCGCTCGGCTCCGGCTTTTTCGTCGACGAGAACGGCATTGTGGTCACCAACCACCATGTTGTCGAAGGGGCCGAGGAAATAACCATCCGCACCAGCGATGGCCGTGACTTGCAAGCCGATATCGTCGGCTCGGACGAAGCGACCGACATTGCAGTCCTGCGCGTGCGGGGTGGTGGGCGCTTCCGGTTCGTGACCTTTGACGACGCCCGCCATGTCCGCGTCGGAGACTGGGTCGTGGCGGTTGGCAATCCCTTTGGTCTCGACGGCACCGCGACAGCGGGCATCGTGTCAGCCATAGGCCGTCGCGACGCGGGTTCGTCAGCGTATGTCGACTACATTCAGATCGACGCCCCGATCAATCGCGGCAATTCCGGTGGGCCGACCTTTGACCTGGCCGGCAATGTGATTGGCGTGAACAGCGCCATTTTCTCGCCGACAGGCGGTAATGTCGGGATCGGTTTCGCCATCCCCGCCAACATTGCGCGCGGCATCGTCGACCAGCTTCTGCGCGCCGGGCGTGTTACCCGCGGCTG
>CAYRHK010000101.1:0-8137 GCA_964423825.1 uncultured Terricaulis sp.
TCTCCGAGACCGTGCCCTCGCAACACTTCTGGGTGGGCATGTCCAAGGCCCCGGCCTTCGCGCTGGTGCTCGCAGTCATCGCCTGCAAGCAGGGGCTTTCGGTGGGCGGCGACGTCGCCTCGCTTGGCAAGCGCGTGACCACGTCAGTGGTGCAGGCGATCTTCATGATCATCCTGCTCGATGCGATGTTCGCGCTCTGGTTTCTGGAGATGGATTGGTGAGCGCCGACATCGCCATTTCCGTGCGCGGGCTGGTCACGCGCTTCGGCGCCCAAACCGTGCATGACGGGCTCGACCTCGACGTGCGCCGCGGCGAGATATTGGGTGTTGTCGGGCCTTCCGGCTGCGGCAAGTCGGTGCTGCTGCGCGAGATCGTGGGCCTGCAGCCGATGACGGCCGGCGAAATCACCTTTCCATATTTCGAAGCCCGCCAGCGCGAGCCGCGCATGGGAGTGATGTTTCAGGACGGCGCTCTTTTTTCGAACCTCACCGTGCTCGAAAACGTGGAGGCGCCGCTGCGCGAGCACACCGCGTTGTCGCCGATGCTGCGCGCTGAAATTGCCAGTTTGAAGTTGGCGATGGCGGGCCTGGGCCCCGACGCTCACCACAAGAAGCCGGCTCAAATATCTGGCGGCATGCGCAAACGCGCGGCGGTGGCGCGCGCCTTGGCGCTTGATCCCGAACTCTTGTTCCTCGACGAACCGACCGCAGGCCTTGATCCCATCGCGGCGGCGAACTTCGACGCCATGACTCGAGATCTGGCGAATTCGCTTGGCCTGACCGTGTTTTTGGTCACTCACGACTTGGACACATTGCACGCCATTTGTGACCGCGTGGCGGTGCTCTATGGGGGCAAGGTGGCTGCGATCGGCGCCATCGCTGAAATCGCCGCGAACGCGAGCGGCTGGGTGGATGAGTATTTTTCGGGACCACGCGGGCGTGCTGCAGGACGCAGCGCCGCCGGAGGATAGGCGATGGAGACGAAGGCCAATTATGTCTTGATTGGCGCGGCAACGATTATCGGCGCGCTGTTGATCATGCTGTTTGCGATGTGGATTGCGGGTGACGAGTTCCGCCGCGGCTCCAATGAATACGACATTGTCTTCGACGATCCCGTGCGTGGCCTTACCGAAGGCGGAGAGGTGCGCTTCAACGGCATCAAGGTGGGCGAAGTGCAGACCCTGCGTATCGATCCATCCAACACTAATCGCGTCATCGCGCGCGTACGCGTTTCGAGCGACGTGCCGGTTCGCACCGACACCACCGCTCAGCTTGAGCCGATCGGGCTGACCGGCGTGACGCTGATCCAGCTGTCGGCTGGCAGCACCGAGGCCGCGCTACTTCGCGGCACGTTTGGCGGGCCGCTGCCGCGCATTGTGGGTCGCGGCAGCCAGATCGATATCCTGGTCGAGCGGTCCGAAGACATCGCCTTGCGCGCAAGCGAGGCGATGGCGGCCGTACGCGATCTGTTGACCGATGAGAACATTGCCCGCGTCAATCGCATCCTCGCCAACTTGGAGCGCGTCTCCGATGAACTCGCTGCCTCCGAAGGCGTGATCGCGCGATCTGGCGAGGCTGCCGGCGCCATGACCCAAGCTGCCGCCGACATTGGCGCGCTGGCGCGTCAAACCCAGGCCGATCTTGCAGAACTCGATCAGGTGATCGAGGAGATCAACCGCGCCTCCGCGGTTGCGTCCGGAGAAACCTTGCCGGAGCTCGCCGCGGCGGCGGAAGAAATCCGCCGCGCATCGGCATCGATCGCCCGCGTCGCCGACAACATTGAAGAGAACCCCTCAGTCCTCACCCCGCGCTCGCCGCGGCCCCTGGTGGAGCTTCGCCCATGAACCGCGCTTTCATGCTCTTGCCGGTCGCCGCGCTTGGCGGTTGCGTAACGCTGTTGCCGCCGCCGCCGCCGCCGCCGCGCTTGTTCGTGCTGGAGGCGGCGAACGTGGCGCCGGAGCAGACATCACAAGTGAATGCTGTGATCGCAGTGGCGGCGCCCACCGGCGAGCGCGCGCTTTTGGGAAACGATCTTGCTTGGCGCGACGGCGATGAACTCGCTTTTGTAGCCCAGACGCAGTGGTCCGCGCGAGCCGAGGCGGCGCTGCAGTCGATGCTGGTGGAAACGCTGGTGCGTCAGGATCGCTTCGCCGCGGTTACGCGCGCGGGCGAGGGGCGGGCCGACTACGAGCTTCGGTGGGAGGTGCTCGACTTCGAAATCGTCGAGGCGAGCATGCAGGCGCGCCTCGTAGCCAATGTGCAGATTTTGGCGATGCCGGGCCGGCGGGTGGTGGCTCAAGAGATCGTCGTTGGCGAGGCGCCTGTGAGTGACCGCTCGGCATCCGTCGCTGCCGACGCGCTTGCGCGCGCCGCCCGAGAAGGCAGCGCGCGCATCGGCGTGTTCGCGGCGACTGCGGCCGCCGAGCATGCCGCCATCGATTGATTAGGCGAGCGCGGCGTCGATAAGCAGGTACGCGCGAACAAGGTCGGCGTCCTCGTCTTGGTCTTTCGTCGCAAGGTCAGGGCGCGCACGAAACTCGACCGCGAGCGCTTGTGCGCCGATATCGCGTGCGACATGGCGCGCGATACGGCTGACGGCGCTTGGCGCTGCATCCGCCACCGCGCTGCGCCGTGCGGCCACGCCGCCTCGCGAACGGCGTGCGATGCCATCGAGGTCGCTGGGTTTCAGCACATCGCCCAAGTCAACTCCGGCGCAAAGCAGGAGGTCGAACACGCCATGCTTCAGCGCGAGATCGGGGTCGCGACCTTCGGAGATGAAGCCAAACTCGTCGTCGAAGCTCACGTCCTCGTTCGCGGGCCTTGGCGGCGTGGCGCGCGAGGCGTTGAACGTGCTCCAGCCGACGAATGGACGTCGCGCGCCTTCCGGGGGAGCTTCTTGCGGCGCGCGGCGATTGCGCACCCGCGGCGCGGTCGTTGTGTCGGCGCGCTGGGCGCGTGGCGGCGTCGGGGCTTGTGGGCGATCGCGCGTCGGCTCCAGCGCAACTCGGCGCCCGCGCTGCGCGCTTGCACGTTGTTCTCCGTTGGCGGCAAGCGCCGAGAGCCGCTCGTCCATGACAATGGCGTTTTGGTGAGCGGCGTTGCGAGTCTCGACGGACGCGGTGCGTGCCGCGTGGGCCGCTTCGCGCAGCTGCTCCAGGACCTCGCCTGCCGTGTCCTGCAGCGCGACCGTTTCAGCACGCACGAAATCGGCGGCGCGCTTGGCTTCCACGACCGCGACACGCGTGCCCTCGCGCACCGCGCCGGCGGTGTCCTTGGCCGCGCTCACCGCTTGTTCCGTGGCGCGGCGCGCGGTTTCCGTGAGTCGCGTGGCCTCGCTCAAGCCGTCCAACATCTGGGCAAGAGTGCCATTGAGCGTAGCGCTGGCATTGATGGCGTCCTCGGCCGCGTCCTGCATCGCGCCGGTCCGATCCGAGATTTCGCCCGCCGAAGTGCTCAGGATGCGCTCGGCGCCGTCGACTTCGTTGCGGACCAGCTTGGACGTTTCGCGCAACAGCCGGATTTGGCGGCTGATCGATTGCGCCATCTCATCGGTCTGCTGCTTCAATTCACCGTTAAAGGCGACCACTGCTTCGCGCTCGCGCTTGAGCGCCGACGCCATGGTTTCCGCCGTCTCGCGAGTAGCACTGACGGCTTCGCCGAAGAGCACCGCATTGTTCTTGGCGCTGATCTCCAATTGGTTTAGTCGATCCAGGGCAGCGTTGACAGCAACGGTCAGCGACTCGATTTCACTCTGAACGCCCCGCGCCATGCGCTTGGCGTCGTTCTCATGGGAAAGGAATGGCATGCGCGCGTCTTGCGCCATGCGGGTGAGGGCGAGCGCCAACTTTCGCGCCTTGAGCGCCTCGCCTGCCGCTGATGCCGAGACCCAGAACAGCAACGCAGGCGCCAGCGCGAGCGCTGCCAACCCAACTTGCATCAGTGGTTCCATGCGAAGGATTGCATCTGCGCCGAAATAGGACACCGGGCCGCCTATGGCGCCGGTCAGCCAGGCGAGGGCGGCGAGACCGCCAAGGAAGCCGACCAGGGAAAAGCCGGATTTGATCGGCTTGGACGCGTGCGACCCATCGCGTTCACCGCCATCCGAGCGTTGCTCAGGTGGTGCGCCTGAAGCCGTTTCGGGCGTCCCGAATGCGTCGAAGGGGTCGTGTTCGTCCTCTTCTTCGTAATACATGCCGCAAACTCCGAGCGGCCTGGAATGGTTCACAGGCGTTAACCTGTCCGCTGCAACGCTTGTGCCAGCCGTTATGGGGCGGGGCTCAGGCGAACCCGCGCAAGACCCACGCCGGTTGCACGCGTTTCGGGGGTTGTCGCTGGCGCGCCTGGGTGCAAACCGCCATATCTCGCGCGGGAGCGCCCAAGCGCGGCTATGAACGTTTGGCCATGAAAATCTGGATCGTGCATGCCTTCACCGACCGGACCTTCACCGGCAACCCCGCCGCGGTAGTGCCGTTGGAGCGCTGGCTGCCTGACGCGGTGCTGCAGGCGATCGCCACCGAAAACCGTCTAAGCGAAACCGCGTTCACTGTGCCAACCGGACTGAAGGGCAACTACCAGCTACGTTGGTTTACGCCCGCGACCGAAGTTCCCATCTGCGGTCACGCCACGCTGGCCGCCGGCGCCATGCTGCTTTCCGAGTTCGAACCCGATCTCGAGCTGGTTGTCTTCGACACTTACGCAGGCGCTCTCGTGGTGCGCCGGACGCCCGAGGGATACACGCTCGATCTCCCGCGCAAACAGCGCAGCCCGTGGGTTCCGCCGCCGGAGCTGAGTGCTGCAATCGGCGGCGCCGAGATCGTGGATGCGTTTGTCGGCGAGTACGCCAACGTGGTGCTCGACCGCGAAGCCGACGTGTACGACCTCAAGGCGGACGCCGCTGCGATCAACACGATCATCCGCGGTCCCCGCCAAGGATGCCTCGTGGTTACTGCTCCCGCCGACGAGGGCAAGCCCTACGATTTTGTGCAACGCTTCTTTGCGCCTGGCGCCGGCGTCGACGAAGATCCGGTGACGGGCTCGGCGTTCGCCGACGCTGCACCTTATTGGTGTGATCGCTTCGACCTCGAAAGCGTGGTCGGCTACCAAGCCTCGCGTCGCGGCGGCTACATTCGCGCCGTTCAGACGCTCTCGAGCGTCCGCTTGCTGGGGCAGGTGGCGGTGTTTCTGCGCGGCGAACTCGATGAGTCGATCGCGCGCCTGCACAATCGCCTCGACGCCCACCCCGAGGCGCCCCAGCGCAAGAAGCGCCGCGCGCCAAAGGTGAAGCAGCTGCCGGCGATTTTCGAAGACCCGATCCTGCCGGGCTTGCTGGATGAGCCGAAGGCGCTGCCGCCGCCAACCTCGCATCCCTCCCCGCCGGAGGATGACCTTCCGGCGCCTCGCATCGTCGTCACCGACGGCCAATAGGCCCGCGACAAAGTCTGCACGACTTGGCATAATCGCGACAAGCCGAAGGGCGAAGGGGCGAGCTCATGCAATGGACGAACAACGAACGCACCTACGGCTGGGCATCCATCCTTCTTCATTGGCTTGGCGCGCTAAGCGTGATCCTGATGCTCGCCATCGGGTTGCAGGCGGACTGGGCGGGCGAAGCCGGTGACCGCGCACGTCGCGCCGAGATCATGGGCTGGCATATTTCAGTGGGCGTGACCGTAGCGGCGCTGCTCATCGCGCGCGTGATCGCGCACTATGCTCAAAAGCAGCCGGCGCCGGTTCCGCAACCGCGCGCGCTGAGCATCATATCCAAGGCGACCCACCATCTACTGCTGTTGGCGATCGTCCTGCTCTTCATTTCTGGGCCGATGGCGGTGTGGACCGGCGGCCGCGCACTCAACGTTTGGGGCGTGCTGTCGATCCCGGGCCCCTTCAGCGAGCGCAATGAGGACATGCACGAACTCGCGGAAACCATACACGCCGTGGGGCGCTACATGCTCTACGTGCTGATCCCGCTGCACGTGTTGGGCGCATTGAAGCACCTGGTGATCGATCGCGACGATACGTTCAAGAGGATGTTGGCGCCGTTGAAGTAAGCGCTGACGGGCGCTCCTGCCGCTGAACCCAGCGCCGCCAATCGGAAAGCAATTGCGACTCTGAAACCCCGAGGCGATCGAGCGCTTGCGCGTTCGACGTGGCTGACAGCAGGTCGGCGATCGCCGACCGGCCATAGGTCTCGTCGATGTACTGAACCAACGAGCCGCTGACGCCGTAGCGGTACTGCCCGCTCCACGCTTCGGCCAACGTCGACGGCGCGGCGTCTGCTGCAATGGCGTCGGAAGCGGTGGCGCCCTCGCGCGCGTTCAATTGTCCGGAAACGACGACGGCCAGACCTTCGACGAACCAGGCCATTTCGTCCATTCCGGTGAAATCGCGCGTGGGATTGTACTGGGCATGGAACGCGTGCGTGAGTTCATGCGTGACGATCTGCTGCAGGTGGGTTGCATCTGCGGGGTCGTGCTCGCAGGCCTCGCTGGCCCACGCTCTCGGTGAAAGCACCGCTAAGAAGTCCGCGGCGCCGACGCCTACCATCCAGCATTCGGTGGTGCTCATGCCCCACGCTTCAGGAAAGCTCGCATTGAACGTGGCGCGATCGCCAGCCACGATCACGCGCAGCGGTTCGCGGAACGGGCGGCCGAAGAAGGTCTCGATCGCGGCGCGCCCGCGCCGGGTGTCGGCCTCGATTTGCGAAAGCGCGGCCGCGGGTGCGTTGCCTTGGATGGCGAACGAAGGCGCCATTAGGCTCGGGCTGGCGCAAGCGCTCAAAACCACTGCCGTACAGGTAAGTGCAAGCGCATGTTTCACGATGTCCACTCCTTGTCGCCGGGGCGGGGATGCAGGTTCGCGCTCTAATGGATGCACAAGGCGGATTGCCTTTCCCGGCGAATGCCCTCAACTGGTCAGCGGGCCATCCGCTCCCAACGGCGGACGCCCATCTGTGAGGATGGGAGACAAGTTGATGACAAATTCCGCGAAGCCGGCGGTGCGCCCGGCTGATCCCCGGTTTTCTTCCGGGCCCACCAAGAAACGCCCAGGCTGGAGCCCGGATGCCTTACGAAGCGCCGCTCTCGGGCGCTCGCACCGCGCCAAGCCCGGCAAAGCCAAGCTCAAGGAAGCGATAGACCGAACGCGCGCGCTCCTCGGCGTGCCGGTTGAGTACAAGATCGGCATCGTGCCGGCGTCCGACACCGGCGCGGTCGAAATGGCGATGTGGACCATGCTGGGCGCGCGGCCGCTCGATGTCTTCGCCTGGGAGAGCTTCGGCGAAGAGTGGGTCACCGATGCGGTCAAGCAGCTAAAGCTCGACGCCAAAGTGCACACTGCGCCCTATGGCGCTCTCCCTGATTTTGCTCTGGCGCGCAAAGAGGCGGACATTATCTTCACCCAGAATGGCACGACATCGGGCGTGAAGATCGCGAACTTTGATTGGATCGCCGCCGATCGTGAGGGAATAACGATCAACGACGCGACCAGCGCCGCGTTTGCGCAGGCCGTGGATTGGACCAAGTGCGATGTGACCACATTCTCTTGGCAGAAGGTGCTGGGCGGAGAGGCCGCGCACGGCATGATTGTGCTCAGCCCACGCGCCATCGCCCGGCTTGAAAGCTACATCCCGCCCTGGCCGCTGCCGAAGATTTTCCGCCTGACCAAGAAGGGAAAGGTCGATCTCGAAATTTTCGAGGGTTCGACCATCAACACGCCATCGTTGCTCGTCGTCGAGGATTACCTCGACGCCTTGCAGTGGGCCGAAGGCATCGGAGGGCTGCCCTCACTCCATGCGCGCGCCGACGCCAACGCCAAGGTGCTGTTCGATTGGATCGAGCGCACACCCTGGGTGGCAAACCTCGCCGACAATCCGGCATCGCGTTCAAATACGGGCGTGTGCCTCAAGGTGGTTGATCCTCGCGTGACAGCGCTGAGCCAAGACGCGCAGGCAGAGTTCTCGAAGCAACTCAGTGCGCTTCTGGAGAGAGAGGGCGTCGCGTTGGATGCCGGTTCTTATCGCGCCGCGCCGCCCGGCTTGCGCATCTGGTGCGCCGCGACCATCGAGACTAGCGATGTCGAAGCGCTGACGCCGTGGTTGGATTGGGCGTTCGAGACGCTGGTGCGCGAGTTTTCGAGCCAAC
>CAYRHK010000102.1:0-8098 GCA_964423825.1 uncultured Terricaulis sp.
TCCTCGTAATAGATGCGCACCGGCAGGATGTGCACGCGCCCGTCGAAACGCCCGGCGGTGGGGAGGGATTGGGTCATAGGGGTGAGGGGTACACGAGGTTGTTCCCGGCGGACAATCTCGACGGCGAGCAACGCGCGTGTCAGGTAGCCCTATGCCCGACCGCATCATCCTCGCCAGCGCCCATGACGGCGCTAAGATCGCCGCCCTCTCGGCGCAACCCAAGCAAGCCCCCATTGGCGGCGTCGTCGTCGCGCAGGAGATTTTCGGCCTCAGCGATCACATCGCCGAAATCTGCGAGCGCTTCGCCGCCGCCGGCTATCACGCCATCGCGCCCGGCCTGTTCGACCGCGTCGAGAAGGACTTCCACGCCGCCCACGATCCCGAAGGCATCCAGAAAGGCATCCGCGCGGTCATGGCGAGCCCATGGCCGCAAGTGATCGGCGATGTGCAGGCCGCCGTCGATGCGCTCCCGCAGCCCACTTACGTCACCGGCTTCTGCTATGGCGGGGCGGTCGCCTGGATGGCGGCCGCGCAATGCACGGGCCTTTCCGCCGCCGCCTGCTTCTATGGCCGCCTGATCGCGGACCTCACCGATCGCAAACCGCAAATCCCGGTCATACTGCACTACGGCGCGCGCGATGCGTCGATCCCGCCGGACAATGTCGAACGGGTGCGGCTGGCGGCGCCGCTCTCGCCGCTCTATCTCTACGACGCGGGCCATGGCTTTTGCCGCGAAGGCAGCGCCGATTTCGACGCGCCGGCGCGCGATCTTGCGATGGCGCGCACATTCGATTGGTTCGCGCGCTGGCGCTGAAGGAGTTTAGGGGATGGCCATCGATCACGTTTCCATCGGCGTCACCAACATGGCGCGCGCGAAAGCGTTCTATGACGCGGTGCTCGCAACCGTCGGGCTCGCGCCGGTGATGCCCGTGGAAATCGGCGGCCAACTCGTCGGTGTCGGCTACGGCGACCACCCGATGAAACCGTCGTTCTGGATTCAGTTCCCGATCAACGGCCAGCCGGCTTCGATGGGCAATGGCGTCCACATCGCCTTCAGCGCGCCTTCGCGTGCGGCGGTGGACGCCTTCTTCCTCGCCGCACTCGAGCATGGCGGCATCGAGGACGGGCGCCCCGGTCTGCGCAGCGAGTATCACCCCGACTATTACGGCGCGTTCGTGCGCGACCCCGACGGCAACAAGATCGAGGCGTGCGCTCACAAGCATGAGTGAGCCCGCGCCGATCGCCATCATCGGCGCCGGTCCGGCTGGTCTGATCGCGGCCGACGTGCTGAGCGCCGCCGGAAAACGCGTGATCGTGTTCGAGCGCATGCCGAGCCTGGCGCGCAAATTCCTGATGGCCGGACGCGGCGGGCTAAACCTCACGCACTCAGAACCGTTCGAGCGCTTCGTTGCGCGTTATGGCAAAGCGTCAGAACGCTTGCGGCCCATGCTCGACGCGCTCACGCCCAGCAATCTCATCGCCTGGTGCGAAGGCCTGGGACAAGAAACCTTCGTCGGCTCAAGCGGGCGCGTGTTTCCGAAAGCCATGAAGGCCTCGCCGCTACTGCGCGCGTTGCTCTCGCGCCTCGCGAACCAAGGCGCGGAGATCGTCACGCGCGCCACATGGCGCGGCTGGCGCGACGACGGCGCGCTCGTGTTCGACGGCGCAGCGCCGCTTCACGCCTCCGCTGCGCTGCTCGCGCTCGGCGGCGCCAGCTGGCCGCGGCTCGGCTCCGACGGATCGTGGCGAGACATCCTGGCCGCGCGCGGCGTCGAAATTACTCCGTTCGCGCCAACCAACGTTGGGTTCACGGTGAAATGGAGTGAGCATCTCCGCGCCCGCTTCGCCGGGCATCCCCTGAAAGGCATCGCCATACGCTGCGGCGACCTGCACACGCGCGGCGAAGCCATGATCACGCGCTACGGCCTCGAAGGCGGCGCCGTCTACGCGCTGTCCTCGGTGCTGCCCGCGCGAACGCCGATCGCAATTGCGCTCGATCTCCGCCCCGCACTGAGCGAACAGGAGATCGCCGCCAAGCTCGTGCGGAGCAAGCATGGCGACACGCTATCATCGACGCTTCGCAAAGCTCTGGGGCTGACACCGGCCGCAACCGCCTTGTTGTACGAGAACGGCCCGCCCCCGCGCGATCCCGCGTCCCTCGCCGCACTGATCAAGGCGATCCCGATTGCGCTCACCAGCCCTCAGGGATTGGAACGCGCCATCTCTAGCTCGGGCGGCGTCGCCTGGAGCGCTGTCGACGACACGCTGCAATTGCGGGCGCTGCCCGGCGTTTACGTCGCGGGTGAAATGCTTGATTGGGAAGCGCCCACCGGCGGGTATTTGCTGCAGGCGTGCTTCGCGACCGGCGCCTGGGCCGCGCGGGCCATCGCGCATCCGCTGAAATAGCACTGCAACGATCGCACGCTCGCCGCGCTATCCGTACTTGCGCGCGAACGCCTCGTCAGACATCGTCAGATAAATGATGCCTTCGACCAGCGCTATGATCGCCGGAATGAAAGTCCAGCAGAACAAGATATAAAGGATGCCCCAAACGACGCGCCCAGTGTAGAACTTGTGGACCCCGATCCCGCCGAGGAAGAACGCAAACAGCGCCGCCGCGATCCGACTCTTGCCGCTGGGGGTCACCGAGAGCCCGTTGGCGCCGACCGCTCCGGCCATGGGCTGGCGTACGCCGCACTTCGGGCAGATTTCAGCCCTGGCGCGAATGACGGCGCCGCACTCGTGGCAAAACTTCTCGTCGGCGTTGCGCGCAACGGCAGTTGAGTCTGTCATATTTCGCCCTCCGAGTCCGGGATAACAGCGCTGGGCCCACAAAACAACAAAATGGTAACGGCGACGGCGGCTGCGCGGCCAATGCGGGTGGAGAAGCGCGCCTGATGTGAGTCGCACAGTGAGCTTGAGGCCTGTAACTGTCGCGCCACGCTGCCCGAACATCGAACGGATTGGGGAAACATGACGGTTAGTCTGATCAGGCGCGCCTTCGCCGAAACACTGGGTTCGCTGCTTCTGACCGGAACCGTAGTCGGCTCCGGAATTCTTGCGTCGCGCCTATCGCCCGGCAACGACGCCATCGCCCTGCTCGGCAACACCCTCGCCACCGGCGCGATATTATTCGTACTCATCAACGCGCTAGGGCCCATCTCGGGCGCGCACTTCAATCCAGCGGTGACGCTCGTGATGGCGCTGCGCCGCGAAATCGGCTTCGTATCGGCCTTGCTCTACCCCTTGGCGCAGGTCGTCGGATGCATTGCGGGCGCCTGGCTCGCGCACGCCATGTTCGAGTTGCCGATCATCCAAAGCGCCGCCACCGAACGCGCAGGGCCCGCGCAAGCGCTGAGCGAGGGCGTCGCCACCTTCGCGCTTGTCTTCGCGATCCTCGCAGTCAGCCGCTGGCGAACAGAGACCGTTGCGACCGCTGTCGCGCTTGTCATCGTGGCGGGCTATTGGTGGACGGCGTCCACATCCTTCGCCAACCCCGCCATTACCATCGCGCGCGCCATGAGCGACACCTTCGCCGGCGTGCGTCCAGCCGACGCGCCTGCCTTCATCGCCGCTCAGTTCGCCGGAGCGCTGTCAGCGTGGGTGGTCTGCGCGGCATTGCTGCCGAAGAGCACCCCCAGCTGAGGCGCTAGCGATTGCCCGCACGCCCGCCCCCTGCTAGCACCGCGCACCGCAATGGCCCAGACCTCCCCCACTCTTAACGTTATGATCGCCGCCGCGCGCAAAGCCGCGCGAGCTCTAGCCCGAGATTTTGGCGAAATCGAAAACCTGCAAGTCTCCCGAAAAGGGCCCAGCGATTTCGTCACGGCCGCCGACATTAAGGCGGAGAAGACTCTGTTCGAAGAACTCTCGAAGGCGCGCCCCGGCTACGGTTTCCTCATGGAAGAGCGCGGCGCGGTCGAAGGCAGCGACAAGAGCCACCGTTGGATCGTCGATCCCCTCGACGGCACCAGCAACTTCATGCACGGCATACCACACTTTGCCATTTCGCTCGCGCTGGAGCGCGAAGGCGTGCTTGTGGCCGGTGTCGTGTACAATGTTGTGCGCGACGAGTTGTTCTGGGCTGAGAAGGGCGCCGGCGCCTATGTGAACGACCGCCGCCTGCGCGTGGCCGCGCGCACGGATCTTCGCGACGCGCTGATCGCCACCGGCATCCCCTACCATGGCCGTCCGGGTCACGAGGTCTTCTTGAGCGAGGTCGCGCGCGTCATGACTGGCACGGCAGGTGTGCGCCGCTTCGGCGCCGCTTCGCTTGATTTGGCCTACGTCGCTGCCGGGCGTTTTGACGGTTTCTGGGAGCGCGGCTTGAGCGCCTGGGACATTGCCGCCGGCGCCGTGATCGTGCGCGAAGCCGGCGGCGTCGCGAACGAAATCGACAACGGCGACTTCATGAAGTCCGGCGCTATCGTAACGTCAAACCCGAGCCTGATCGCGCCGCTCATGCGCTTGCTGCGCGGGAGTTGATTGATCGCACATAGTCGTGGACAACGAACCAAGGGCCGCAGCGGCGCGGAGTTCTTGGCGTGACCATCAAACAGCCCTCGACGCTGCAAATCCTCGCCTTCGCCATGCCCGCAGCGCCCTTGCTCGCGCTCGGCCTGCCGACGATCATGTTTCTCCCGCAATACTTCATTCGCGATCTCGGGATCGAAGCAGGCGCCGTTATTTTCGTCCTCGCGCGCGTGCTCGACGTCTTTGTCGACCCGATGATCGGCGGCTTTCAGGATCGCACGGTCACGACCTGGGGGCGTCGCCGACTCTGGCTGGTGATCTCATGCCCCATCTTGATGCTCTTCGTTTGGTGGGCGTTCCTCGGACTGACGCCGACTTCGGGCTTCATCGCGGCCCTCGTTGTCGCGCTTTCATTGTTCTCGGCGTTCGCCTCGATGATGATCGCCCATCTCGGTTGGGCTGGTGAACTCATTCCGACTTACCATGGTCGCACCCGTGTGCTTGGCGTCGTGCAATTCGTAAGCTTGGCGGGCCAGGTCGGCGTGCTCGGCGTCGCCGCCTACGTGCAAAGCAACGGCGCCACCGGCGCCGATGTCGTCGCCGCCATGGGGTGGTTTCTGCTCGTCGGACTGCCAATCACCACCGCCATTGCTGTCCTATTTGTCCCGGAGCGGCAATTGCCGCCACAAACTCATCTCGGTCTTGTCGATTCCATAAAAGCCGTCTGGCGCAATTCCTTCGCCAAGCGTGTGCTCACGGTCGACCTCCTCCTCGGCATCGCCCAAGGCGTCGCTGGCACGCTGTTTGTGTTTTATTTCGAGTTCGTCCTGGGGTTCGAGCGCGACTCCAATCTTTTGCTGTTCATCTACTTCATCGCAGGGTTCGTCGGCGTTCCAATCTGGGCCTTCGCCAGCAAATTGTGGGGCAAGCACCGCGGCCTTCAAGGCGCCCTCGTATGGACCGCGGTGACGACTTTGCTCATCCCGCTCATGCCTGCTGGAAATTTTCCAGTGGTCGCGGCAATGATGGCGCTTGCAGGTCTCTCCCAAGGCGGCGGCATCATGTTGACGCGCGCGCTAGTCGCCGATGTGGTCGACGCCGACGAACTGGAAACCGGATCGCGCCGCTCCGGCCTCTACTTTGGCCTGATGCTCACGACATCGAAAATCGCCATTGTGTCAGGTCCAGCGGTGCTGGCATTTCTCCAGGTCATCGGCTTTGAGGTCACCCTTGGCGGCCAGAATTCGCAAACCATGTTGCTGGCGCTCACCCTGACCTTCGTTCTGGGCCCAGCCTTCGTCGCCTTGATCGCAGCTTGGCTCCTGCAGAACTATCCCCTCGACGAGAAGGCGCAAATCGAACTTCACGCCGCGATCGAAGCTCGTCATGCACGCGATCAGATCGACGCCGAGCTCGCTACGAGCGACGCCGCCGCAACGCCCGCGCCAAAAACCGCGCCGGGTGGATAGCCTCGAGCGCCGCCCTCGACAGCGCCTGCGGCTCGTCAAACAGTTCCGAAGCCAACCGCTCAGCCAACAGCGGCGCCAGCGTCAACCCCCGCGCGCCAAGGCCGCCGAGAACGTAGACGCCTTGATGCGCCGGCGCAGGTCCCGTCGCATCAACCCGACCGCCTCGCGAAAACCCGACATACTTTGCAAGCCAGGCATCGGCGTCAGGCAGCAAGCCGACGAACGGCGCCCTGTCAGGCGTGGCCGCGCGCAGCGAGGCGCGTGAAAGCAGGCGCTGAGCATCAATCGTCGCCGCGATCTCTGGCGCGATATCAATCAATCCTGCGATATTGCGCGCACGGGAAGCAGCGTCCTCGTGCGCGAGCTCGCTTGCATTGACCCTGTCAAACGTCGCGCCAAACAGCACGCCATCTTGAAACGGTGCGACATACGATCCGCTGGTCACCGCACATGGCGGCGCAACCGAGCAACCCCACTCGATCTGCCCTCGCGAGAGTTCCATTGGAATGAACTGAGCCGGCGCGAAGCGCGCCACCGCAGCCCCGCACGCCAGGATGACGGCGTCCGCCTTCACGCGCGCGCGACCATCGGGCGCAAGCAATAGCCACGCGCCATCGTCAGCGCGCTCCAAGGCCCCCAGTTCAGATTCGTACAACACCTGCGCGCCCGCCAACATGGCCTCCATCGCAAGGCGCGGGCGCAACACCCCAGCGCGCCGATGCAGCGCGCCCGCTTCGTGGCGGCCGAACCAATCGCGCGGCAACGGCGGATCCGACAGCAGATCCTCAAGCGCCCCGGCGTCGCTTTTGCGCGGCTTCTGCAAGACGCCGCAGGCGACAAACACGTCGGGCCCCATACCCGCGTAGAGCCCGACGGCGTGGATGTAAGCCGCCAAGAACACCTCGCTCAGCGGCCCGCCTCGATCGAGTCGCGGCATCACCAACCCCGCCGGGTTCCCGCTTGCGCCCGCCCCCAAGGCAGCCGCTGCCTCGAGAACCACGCTTTCCACGCCCCTGCGCACCAATGCCTGCGCGCAGGCAGCGCCCGCGATCCCCGCCCCGACAATGGCAACACGCTTGGGGACCGGCGTCGCATACCCAAACGCTGATATGGCGCCACCCGGCGACCCCATCTGCGCCGCGTCGAGCGGCAACCACGCTTCCAAGCGCTCCCGCTTACCCCCAAACCCGGTGCGCTTCTCGACCACGAAGCCGACCCGCTCCAGCCCGCGCCTCACTGCGCCAGCAACGGAAAAGGTCGCCGCCCGTGCCCCAGCCGCCGACAAGCGCCGCACCTGCTCGAACACCGCATCCGACCACATGGCCGCGTTTCGCGCCGGCGCAAATCCATCCAGGAACCAGGCGTCAAAGCTCCCGATCATGCCGGCAAGCACGCTTCCGGCGTCACCGATCCAGATCGTCAGCGAAACATTTTGATCCAGCCAGATCCGCTGTGGCCCAGGGGCGCGGATGGGCCATTGGGCAAGCAAGCGCCTTGAAAACTCGGAAATTTCGGGGAAATGCGCGAGCGCGCGCGCGGCGTCGGTCCGCTCAAGAGGGAATGCCTCGACGCTTGAGATATGCAATTGCGCATGGGGTGATTGTGTCTTTTTCCAGGCGCGCCAGGCCGCCAACACGTTCAATCCAGTGCCGAAACCAAGTTCGCAGAGGGTAAAACGTTCCCTACCCAGCCATCCTTCAGGCAATCCGGCGCCAGCCAAGAACACCGCCTCGGCCTCCTGGAGCCCCCCAGATTTGGAGAAGTAGACGTCGCCAAACCCGCTCGCGGCGGGAACGTCCGCAGCGTCCCATTCCAGTTGAGGTTCGGGCGGCAACCGCGCCATCTTCGGGGCCTCAAACGCAAACGAGCCGCCCTTTCGGGCGGCCCGTCGCGATTTCTAACCGTTCCGTAGAAATTACGGAGTGGTGGTCGGGGCCGGAGCCGCCGCGCCATCGGCCGGAGCCGCGGCCGGGTCGGTCGGAGCCGCCGCCGGGTCAACCGGAGCAGCAGCCGGATCGGCAGCCGGTTCGGTCGCCGCCGGATCAGCCGCCGGCTCAGTGGTATCGGTCGTTTGGCCGCAGGCCGCGACGCCGAAGGCGAGAACGGCAGCCGTAGCGGCAGCCAGGCCCAACTTGAACTTCGTCATAGGTACTACC
>CAYRHK010000103.1:0-8084 GCA_964423825.1 uncultured Terricaulis sp.
ACCGGCAGCTGGAACATGAGCCCGAACGCCAGCACCAAAGTGGTGACCAGGCCCATATACTCTTCGACCTTGGGCAGGTAGCGCACCTGAAGCGCGCCCTCACGCACCTCCTGGCTGAACGCGAACTGCAGCGCGAACGGCATCGCCACGTAAAAAACGAACGCGGCGCCCAGGGCGAACATGAACGGCGCCGCAATCAGAAACGGCAGCGCCGCTGCCCGCTCCCGCCGGTAGAGTCCAGGTGCGATGAAGGCATAAGCCTGCCACGCAATCACTGGAAAGCTCACCACGATCGCGGCGAACAGCGCGATTTGCATCTTGACCGCGAAGAAGCCGAACGCCCCGGTGTTGATCAGTTCGATGGGCTGACCCGCGAGATCGGGATGTGCGGCGTCACGCGCAACCTGGAAGGGCTCTGCCAAGAACTGAAAGATCGGCTCCACGAACACGAAACAGCCCAGCACCGCGATCACCAACGTGATCGTCACCGTCACCAGCCGCGACCGCAATTCGATCAGATGATCGAGCAGCGGCGCGCGCGAGGCTTCGATGTCGTCGTCGTCACTCACGCCCTTGCTCACGGCGCGCCCCGCAGCACCGGCGCGGCGTCGTCAAGCACCGGATCGGGTGCGCTCGGCTGCGGCACGCGCGCGCCCGAGGGCCCGCGCGCCGGCATCGGCGGCGGCGCCAACGCCGATGCGACCGATGCTTCGCTTGTCGACGCTGCCGGCGGCTCCGGCGGGGTCGCTTGCACCGCGGCGACCGCTTTAGGCTTGTTCAAGCCCGCATAGTCTTCGAGCGTCCCCAAGGGCTTGGTCAAATCCTGGGCGATGTTGGAAAGACTGGTCGTGCGCCGCAGCGCGTCGACCTCACGGCGCAGCTCATCGAGTTCGGCCTGGCGCGCCAACTCATCGAAGCCGGTACGAAACTCTTGCGCCATGCCGCGCAGCTTCGCTGTCCAGCGCCCAAGCTTGCGCAGCATGAGCGGCAAATCCTTCGGACCGATCACCACCAGGGCCAGCACGCCCAGGATAACGATCTCATTGAAGCCTAATCCAGGCAGCATCGCCGCGCGGCTCCTCGAGAACTCTAGCTTTGCGCGCGATCGTTATCGCGCTGATCGGGGACTTGCCGCGGCGGTTCATTGTTCGCGGCATTGTTGCTCTGTTCGTCCGACAATCCCTTACGGAAACCGCGAATGCCCTTGCCGAGGTCCTCCATAAGCCCGGAAATGCGCCCGGGGCGGCTGAACAACAAAAACGCCAGAACCACCACGATCAGCAGTGGGATCAAGCTGGGGAAATGCATCTCATCAAACTCCTGACGCGCCGATCGCCGGCCGCCTACTCGCTATTGTCGATATGATCCACGAAAAAGTCGCTCGCGTCCTCTGCGTCGCTCAGCGGCTCCTCGTCCGCGGCCAGCGCCTCTCCCGGCCTTGGCAAATCCAGGGACGCGGCCGCGCCCGTGTCGAGCAGCCCCATGCCCACGAGATCGTCCTTGCCTGGCAGGGCGTCAAGCGAGGCGAGACCAAATTGGCCCAAAAACGCGTCGGTCGTGCCGAAGGTCAGCGGCCGGCCGGGACTACGCCGCCGTCCCCTGGGCCGAATCCAACCCAGTTCCATCAGAAGCTCCATCGACCCGCGCGAGAGGGTGACGCCCCTTATCTCTTCAATTTCTGCCCTCGTGACCGGCTGATGGTAAGCAATAACCGCCAAGGTCTCCAGCGCCGCTTTGGGCAGACGCTTGGGGGTCTCGCGGGTTTCGGCGAATAGGCTCGCGAGGTCGGGCGCGGACTGGAAGCGCCACCCCTCCCCGGTCTCGACCAGATGCACCCCGCGCCCCGCATAGTCCGCCCTCAGCCGCGCCAGCACCGCCGCCACATCGACGCCCGGCCCGAGCTTGGCCGCCAACGCCTCGGCCTTGATTGGCGCGCCGCCCGCGAACAGCAGCGCCTCGGCGGCGCGAACGGCGTCGGCGGATGGCGCAACACTCACGACTTCACCCGCCGCGCGCGCATGTAGAGCGGATCGAACGCCGCCTCCTGGCGCAACTCCAGCTTCTGCTCACGCGCCAGTTCAAGCGAAGCGCCGAACGTGGAGGCGACATAGCTCTCCGGCGGCGGCGCATCCTCGGCCCCGTCCCGCGGGGAAGGCGCAAGCGCGTGCAGCGTTCGCCACTCGGTCAAGGTCGGCAGCGCCGCTTCGAGACCGCGGCGCGCAATCTCCAGCGGATAGGCGCGCCGCACCGCGGTGCGATAGGAACGCTTGCGCGCATGCCGTGACCGCTCGCCGCAATAGGCTTTCAGGAGATCGTACAAGTCGGCGCGCCAGGTCGGCGTTGTGTTCAACACGGTCGCCTGCGGCGCACCGTTCAAGAACACCTCGCGCCCCAGCTGCGGCAACGCGTCCAGGCGTTTGGCCGCTTCCCGCGTTTGCGCCAACCGCATGAGCTTGGCGCGCAGCGCCGCCTCCAGCGCTTGCGGGTCGGGCGCGCCGACCGGCTGTTCGGCCTTCGGGATCAGCAAGCGCGATTTCAGCAGCGTCAGCCAAGCCGCCATCACCAAATAATCGCCCGCCAACTCGATGTTGCGCGCGCGCGCTTCAGCCATGAAGGTCAGATATTGATCCGCGATCTCTCCCACGGACACCTGCGCCAAATCGATTTTGTGGGCGCGCGCCAAATCCAGCAGCGCATGCAGCGGGCCATCGAATGCCGCGACCTCGATGCGCAGCACGTCGCCGGCGTCAAGTTCGTCAACATCGAAGGCGATGGTCGCGTCTTCGCTCATGGCACGCCGCCCATCAGCGCTTTAAATCGCGCCCAACCCGCCGCGGGATCGAACGCTTCCGGCGCACCTTTGGCATAGCGCTCGACGGCGCGTGCGCGCACCAGCGCCAAGCCCGACAGTTCGCCACACCCGGAGACGACCTCCTCCATCTCCTCGCGCACGCCCGAACATTGCAGCACCACATCGCAGCCGGCGTCCAGCGCAGCTGCCGCGCGCGCACTCAACCCGCCATTCAGGGCGTACTGCAGCGCCTTCATATCCAGATCATCACTCATCAGAAGTCCCTGGAACCCGATGCGTCGGCGGATCACGTCTTCGATGACGCGCGGCGAACAAGTCGCCGGACGATCCGGATCCCACGCTTCGTAAACGATATGCGCTGTCATCGCCGCCTCCGCATCGGCGAGCGCTTCGAAAGGCCGCAGGTCCGCCTCGAGTTCTGCGTGCGTGGCTCGCACCCGCGGCAGCGCCAGATGACTGTCGGCCTCGGCGCGGCCATGGCCCGGAGTATGCTTGACGCAACCGGCGACCCCGCCAGCGTGCAAGCCCTCAAGCGCCCCCTTTGCGAGCGCCGCAATCGCTTCCCGCTCGGTCGAAAAGGCGCGATCCCCTACGATCGGATCGGAACCTGGCGCCGGACGATCAAGCACCGGCGCAAAATCACCGTCCACACCCATCGCCTTCAACTCGTGGGCAATCAACCGATGACCCAACCGCACCGCCTCCAAACCCCGCGCGGGGTCAGCCGCATGCAGCTTTCCATAAGCTGCGGCCGCAGGCCACGCCGGCCATTCCGGCGGTCTCAGGCGCGCGACCCGCCCCCCTTCTTGATCGATCCAAATGACGCAGTCATGACCCACCGCTTCCCGCAAGTCCGCACACACAGCACGCACCTGATCGCGGGACACGCACGCCTCTCGGAAAAGGACAAACGCCCACGGTCGCGCCTCCCGGAAGAAGCCCCGGAGGTCAGCGTCGAGTTTCGGCTGGCGAATGCCAAGCGCACAGGCGAGTAGGGCCATCGGCACTGTCTAACGTGCGCTGATGATGCAGTCCTGCCCCATTTGGCGAATGCGGTCGCAAAACTGCCCCGCACTGGCGCGATCAGGAAAGTAGCCGGCGCGGACCCTAAAATAGACCCCCCGCGCACCCAAGTCAGCGCGCTCCACGTCGAGTTGAGCGCTGGCGAACAAATCTGGCGCCCGCGCGGCCAACCGCCGCCAAGCCGGCTCAATCGCGGCCTCCGACTGCAGCGCCGCCAACTGCACCACATAAGTCCCCTGCGGCGCAATCGACGCGGACGCCGCGCCCCCGTCCGTGTCCCCGGCCTCGCTGAGAGACGCTGCCTCAGGCTCAACCAGCGCGTCCCCGTCCCCCGTTGCCGCTGCCGCGTCCACCGGTCCGGCGATCTTGAACGGATCACTCGGCGCGCTGATGCGCGCCACGTCGGGCGTCGAATAGATCTGCCAAACGAAGCCGCCAAAGGCGAGCGCAATGACAAGCATCAGCACATAAACAAAGGCGGATGCTCGCGCTTGAGCTTGGTAGGCGTAGGGACGCATGCCCCCAATGAACGGCTATTAGGTTTAGATTCCATTAGGCCGCCCTAACGCCTAACGGGCATGCAATCCTGGTGATGGACCCGCAGCTGTTGGCAGAACCGCATCGCGTTCGTTCGATCAGCGAAATAGCCCGCACGCATGCGATAGAAAACTCCGCGTTCCTTGATCTCGACGCGTTGTACGTCGAGCCGCGCTTCCTCGAACAGATCGGGCGCGCGTCGTGTCAAACGATCCCACGCAGGGCGAACCGAACGTTCGGCGCGGAAGGCGCCCAACTGGGCCACGTAGGCGCCCTCGCCGACAAAGCGTGGCGCTGGCGTGATAACGAGCGGCGCCGGGGCCTCTTCGCGAACCCCATCGCCGCGCCGATCACGTCCCGGCGCCACGGGGCGCGGCTCCTCGTGCGAGCCCAAGCGCTCGTCGCCGCCCTCGAGAGGTTCCAAGGGCGGCGCGGCGGCGGAGTCCTCTTCGTAACGGTCTCGCCTGTCACCGCCTCTGGCCCCCCCCTCGTGCCGTTCGTCCGGCGCCGATCCAGCGTCCCCGTTTGATGCCGCATCATCGGCGATAGGCGCCCCAGACTGTCCGGAATATTGCCAAAGCAAGGCCCCGAAGGCGAGCAAGCTGACCAGCCAAAACGCGCACCAGAAGCCAGCCGCCCGCGGGGGCGCTTCGGGCATCTTCATGCTCATATGCGCTTCCACCATGCGCGGATGCACTCTCACTTGTGCGGACACACCAGTCTCCAATCAGCTAGTAGATTTCACTCACTCGACGCGCGGTCGCCCCGGCGCGAACAGGCGTCGATGCTCTTCAAATGCGAAATCGTCAGTCATGCCGGCAATGTAGTCGCAGACGCGGCGCGCGGTTTTCTGCCCCCCTGGCCCGTCGCCCCCTTGTTGCCAACCCGGCGGCAACAATTCCGGCTCCGCCAGAAATAGGTCGAACAACGCGCGCAACATGCGCTTGGCCAGACTGCGTGAGCGATTGACCCTCCAATGGCGGTACATCCGCGTCATCAGAAAGCGGCGCAGCACCGCCTGATGCTCGTTCATCACATCGGAGAACCCGACCAGCGGTTTGCCCGCGGCGCGAACATCCTCAACGCTTGAGGGCTTGGCGCCCGCGATGCGAGCCTCGCTCTCCCGGACCAGATCGTCTGTCCACACCCCAATCAAACGCCGCACCAGTTCCGCCGTACGTCGGAACGCCTCCAATCCTTGGTAGTCAGTGTCGATATCATCGAGCACACGCGCCACCATGGGCACGTCTTCGCGCAGTTCCTCCAATGTAAAAAGGCCCGCGCGCAAGCCGTCATCGATGTCGTGATTGTTGTAGGCGATATCGTCGGCGTGCGCCGCGACTTGCGCCTCCAGACCAGGCCATGACGCCAACTCGAGATCGTGGATCGCAACGTACTCCTGTATCGCAACCGGCAGATCGCGCAGGCCGACGCCGAAACGCACCAGCGGCCCATTGTGCTTGACGACGCCTTCGAGCGTCTCCCAGGTCAAATTCAGCCCGTCAAAGCTCGGATATTTCCGCTCCAGCTTCGTCAGCACCCGCAGGGTCTGCGCATTGTGATCGAAGCCGCCATACCCCTCCATGCAGGCGTCGAGCACATCCTCACCGGTGTGGCCGAACGGCGGGTGGCCGAGATCGTGAGCGATGCCCAAACATTCCGCCAAGTCATCGTCGAGGCCCATGCGGCGCGCTACCGATCGCGCCAGCTGGGCCACTTCCAGCGAATGGGTAAGCCGGGTCCTGAAATGGTCCCCTTCATGGGCGACGAAGACCTGGGTCTTGCCGCGCAGGCGGCGAAACGCGCTTGCATGCACAATGCGGTCGCGGTCGCGCTCAAACGGGGTGCGCGCAAGGCTATCTGGTTCTTCGTGAAACCGCCCGCGCGAGCGGCCGGGGTCGCTCGCGTAGGGCGCACGCGAAGGACGTCCAGAGGACTTGGACTTGGCGCTGGGCGCGCGTCTCGCTACATTCGTCTTGTGTTCGTCGCCGCCCACAACGGCTTCTCCTCGCCTTATGGAGCGAGCATATGTGTCGCTCGTGATTGAGAAAATGCTGCTTTAAGCCTTAAACCTATGTCATCCATCAGCCTAACGCCCGCCGCTGCGGAACGCATCAAGCAAGTGGTCGCCAACGAAGCGAATACTGCGGGCTTGCGCGTGACGGTTGAGGGCGGCGGCTGCTCCGGGTTTCAGTACAACATTGTCATTGACCATAAGGCGCAAGATGACGACTTGGTCATCGAGCGCGACGGCGCCCGTCTCTTCGTCGATCCGGTGTCATTGCCGTTTCTTCTTGGATCGCAAGTCGATTGGGTCGACGAATTGATCGGCGCGTCCTTCAAAGTCAAAAACCCCAACGCCAAGTCGAGCTGCGGCTGCGGCATCAGCTTTTCGGTTTGACGCGTGTTCGGGGGACGCGCCACGGCTCTCGATCGCGGGCTCGACGCTTTCGAAAAGCGCAGCTGGAAGCAAGCGCGCCGCCTGCTCGAAGAGGCGCTAAAGCATGAAGAGCGCGCCGTCGGTTCGTACCATGTAGGGCTGTTGTATTGGCGTGGGCTCGGGGGCCCGGTCGACAAGAGCGTCGCCGCCGAGCATTTCGCACGCGCCGCCAAGAACGCTCATCCTGGCGCGCAGACCGCCTACGGAATCGCACTGCGCTCAGGTATCGGCGTTGCCAAAGACACCGAAGCGGCCCGCGCGCAGTTCCGCGCCGCCGCTGGCGCCGGCGATTGCGACGCCATGGTGCAACTCGCGACCATGAGCGAGGCGGCAGAGCATCGCCGCTGGTTGAAGCGCGCGTCAGAATTGGGTCACGCCAAGGCAATGCGTCACTACGCCGATGCGCTCATGGGCGAAGACGCCTGTGAGGCGCTCGCTTGGCTCTACGCCGCCACCGCGCTGAGCGGCGAGGACGCGCCCCGCGATCGCGCCAGCGCTCTCGCGCGTGAGATGGATGCGCGCGAAATCGGCGAAGCGCAGAAGCGCGGCCGTGCAATTCTGAAGACCATCAAAACTCCGGGGTAGCGAGCGCATGAATGTTGACGAGGCGCTGAAGCGCCGGATTTCAGTGCGTGCATTCAAGAGCGACCCCGTGCCGGAGGCGCTCCTGCGCGACATCCTGGAGTTCGCGCGCTTTTCACCCTCCGGCGGCAATTTGCAGCCCTGGCGGGTGATCGCTGTCGCGGGCGCGGAGAAGGACGCCGTCATCGCGCTCGCCAAAGCCAACCTGCCCGGCGACGACGGCGGCTATCCGGTATATCCTGAAAACTTGTGGGAGCCCTTTCGCTCGCGCCGCTTCAAAGTCGGCGAAGACATGTACGCGGTGCTAGGCATTCCGCGTGAAGACAAGCCCGCGCGCCTCATGCACCTCGCGAAGAACTTCGAATTCTTCGGCGCCCCGTGCGCGCTCTTCTTCATCACCGACACACGCATGGGTCATGGTCAATGGGCGCATCTGGGCATGTTCATGCAATCGATCGCGCTTGCAGCCACGGAGCGCGGCGTTTCGAACTGCATGCAGGAGGCCTGGTCGCGCATGCGCGCGCCGCTGCACAAGCATTTCGGCTTGGGCGAAACCGAGCTGATCTATTGCGGCATGGCGCTCGGCTACGCCGACGAATCCGCTCCTGTGAACACGTTGCGCAGCGACCGCGCGGACGTGGATGAGATCGTTAGTTTTCGCGGCTTCTAGCATTCCCCAGCACGCCGTCT
>CAYRHK010000104.1:0-7977 GCA_964423825.1 uncultured Terricaulis sp.
CGAGCACGGCTTCCTGATCATCTTCGACGAAGTGCAATCGGGGGCGCTGCGCACCGGCAAGATGTGGGCGCACCAATGGTCGGGGATGACGCCAGACATCATGGCCGTGGCCAAGGGCGTCGGCGGCGGGTTCCCGATGGGCGCTTTCATGGCGACCAGGGAAGCGGCCAAAGGCATGGTGCGCGGCGTGCACGGGACGACGTTTGGCGGCAATCCGCTGGCGATGGCGGTGGGGAACGCCGCTTACGACGAATTGTCCAAGCCGGAACTGATGGAGCACGTGAACAAGGTCGCGAACTTCCTCGGCCAAGCGCTCGAAGGCGTGAAGGATCGTCATCCGGATTTGGTCGCCGAAGTTCGCGGCAAGGGCTTGCTGCGCGGCTTGAAGCTCAAGGTCGATCCGAAACCCGTGCAAAACGCGCTGCGCGACCGCAAAGTGCTGGTCGGCGTCGCTGGCGACAATGTTCTGCGCATGGCGCCGCCGCTGATCATCGACGAAGCGCAGATCAGCCAGGCCGTGGACGCCATCGACGCTGCGCTGGCGGCGTACGCGGTGCAGGCGAGCGCGTGAGCGCGGCGCCGCGCCACTTCCTGGACATCGCAGCACTGAGCCGGGACGAATTGCGCGCCATTCTCCGGGAGGCGCATGCGCGCAAACGCTGGCGCACTGACATGCCCAAGGGTGCGCCCGATGCCGATCCGGCGCTGGCCGGACGCGTACTGGCGATGATCTTCCAGAAGAACTCGACGCGCACGCGGGTATCGTTCGAGGTGGCGATGCGGCAATTGGGCGGCGAGGCGCTAGTGCTGAGTTCGGCTGACACCCAACTTGGGCGCGGCGAGACCATGGAGGACACCGCGCGCGTGCTCTCACGCATGGTCGATGTGGTGATGATCCGCGCCAATGCGCACCAGGATGTTATCGATTACGCGCAGGCTTCGTCGATCCCGGTGATCAACGGGCTGACTGATCTGTCGCACCCCTGCCAGATCGTCGCCGACCTCATGACCATCGAGGAATGGCTGGGCGGGGTCGAGGGCAAAACCATCGCCTGGGTCGGCGATGGCAACAATGTGTGCGCCTCGTTCGTGCATGCGGCGGAGAAGCTTGCGTTCAAGCTTCGCATCGCGACGCCGCCGGCCTATGCGCCACGCGGGCAGGAGGTCGCGGCTTCGAAAGCGGCCGGCGCGGACATCGAGGTCAGCACCGATGCGGCGCGCGCGGTTGAAGACGCCGATGTGGTTGTCACGGACACTTGGATTTCGATGGGTGACCCCGACAAGGACGCGCGCATGGCGGCGTTTCCGCCCTATCAAGTGAATGAAGCGCTGATGGCGCGCGCGCGACCGGAGGCGATGTTCTTGCACTGCCTGCCCGCGCATCGCGAGGAAGAGGTCTCCGCTTCGGTGATCGACGGCCCGCGATCAGCGGTGTGGGACGGCGCCGAAAACCGCGTGCATGCGCAGAAGGCTGTGCTGCTGTGGTGCCTGGGGAAGCTGTGAACGACAACATCGTCGCGCCGTTCTCGCTCGACAACGCGCCCGTGCGGGGGCGGATCGTGCGGCTAGGCGCGGGCGCGTTCGATCCGATACTGCGCCGTCACGACTACCCCCGCCCTGTTGCGCTGTTGCTCGGTGAAGCAATCGCTCTTTCTGCGCTGATCGGATCGCTCTTGAAAAGAGAGGGGCGCTTGACCGTGCAGGCGCAGTGCGATGGGCCGGTCACACTGTTGGCGGCTGAGCACGCGAACGGCGCGCTACGGGGTTACGCGCGGTTGCGAGACGGCGCCGCTGACAACCTCAGACACGCCCATCGCATGACGCCAGCGGCGTTGCTCGGCGAAGGCGCATTGGCAGTCACGCTCGAGATCGAGGGGGAGGCCTCCTATCAAGGCGTAGTGGCGCTCAATGGCGACACGCTGAGCGCGTGCGCGGAACGCTACTTCAGCGACAGCGAGCAGACCGACACCGCGATCCGCCTCGCAGTCGGCGAGGTGTTCGACGCCAACGCGCCGGGGGTCTGGCGCGGCGGGGGCGTGCTGATGCAGCGGGTCGCCAGCGACGCCGCGCGCGGCGACACCCAGGAAGACTGGCGCCGTGCAGGCTACTTGTTCGCGACACTGACCGACGAAGAGCTGGTGGATCCAGCGTTGCCAGCCGACCGACTCTTGTATCGTCTCTTCCACGAAGAAGGCGTGCGCATGGGCGACGCTACGCCTGTGCGGGATCGGTGCAGCTGCAACGCTTCGCGGCTGACGGCGGTGATGCGCAGCTTCCCGCCAGGGGAATTGCAGGACCTCATCGAGCCCGACGGCCTACTGCACGCTCGCTGCCAGTTTTGCGCACGCGCGTACACGATCGCGCCAAGCGATGTGGGCGCTGTCTAAGCCTTCTTTGACGCGGCCTTCAATACTTCCGAGGCAAGGCGACTGAAGATGTCGCTGTCGTTGCTGGAAAAGCCCCGTCGACTTTCACCCTGCTCGTTCACGGCGGCCTCTTCGATCCAGGGCATGTCCGGGATCTCGATAGAAAACATGTTGAAGCCGCCCTCTGGGGACGCGGCCTCGAGGCGCATCTCTTCAAGCATGGCGCGATGATGGGGCGTGGCTTTGACCATGTTGGCGACCACCCAAGGGCGGCGTTCACTGCTTTCGCCAGCGTTGTTGGGCGACCAGAACACGTTCTTGCAGAAAGCCTCGAGCCCCAGGTTCGAGATGAAATCAGGCACGGTCGGCACGACCACCACGTCCGAAGACCGCAGCGCGGATTCGGTGAGCGCGGAAATGCCCGGCGCGGTATCGAAGAGGATGTAGTCGAAACGCGCTCGCAACTCCTTGAGCTGCGCGTCCAATACGTCGGCGACGACGCGCTCCACCTCCAGCAAATTGCGACGGCGGCGCGAAAGGAACACGATCATCTCGCGTTCGATTAGGCGCAGCTCGGGACTTGTAGGAATTACGCTGACGGCCCCTGCCTTGGCCTCACCCACCGGGAATACGTAGTCTTTCAGCGCAACCGGCTTCTCGAACACGACGGCGTCTTCGAGAAACGCCTCCAGCGTCTTGCCTTGTTCGATCAGCGTGGTGAGCTCCTGGTCGCCGCAAATCCAAAACGACGCGTTGGCCTGGGCGTCGAGGTCTACCACCAGGACGCGCGCGGGCTGGGCGCCATCGACTCCCTTTGCGAATTCGTGCGCAAGCGCGACCGCCAGCGTCGTCTTGCCAACGCCGCCCTTCATATTGGAGATCGAGACGACTTTCGCTGACATTCAGGCTCCTTCTGCACTCTCGGCCCTTACGCGTCATCGCTGGCAAGACACGCTCGGGCGTAGGTCGCTATACGGTTATGGCTTCTTCGACCTGCTTGAGGGTGAGCCGCGCCATCCCCAGGTTGGCGGTGTCGCGATCGAGCGCGACGTACAAGAAGATTGCCGGGCTGCGGGTGACCGTTCGAGCGAGATGAAGCTGGCCGCCGAGGGTAACCAGCACATCCTCAACATCGTCGTCCATTTCAAGCGCGTGCACCATCCGCCGCGCGGCGCGAACAACTTCCATGTTGCCAGCGGCGGCGGCCTCTAGGTCACGGCCCGCAGCGTCAACGCGGCCCAGCACCAAGCCGGTCTCGCTGTCGACGACCGCTGCGCCCTGAAAGCCAGGCAACCGCTTGAGAGCACCAAGATCGATACGCAACCAATCCCCCCTGGCGCAAAGGGCCAACCCCGAAGGGGTCCAAGATTTCGCGAGGAGCGCACCCGTCACATCAACAGAGCGGGCTGTCAACCGGTGGGACGCACGCGGCGCGCGCCCATTGCACGGTGCCTGCGAAGCGCGCGCGAGGCGAGCGGCGGCGTCACAAACGCCTCGTTTGCACGCGCATCGGTTTTCATCGAGGGCGCAGCCGGCTCGGCGCGCAAATGTTCAGGGTCCTCGAGGCAAGCCAGCAGACAACGCCGCGCTGCCGCCGCCGCTCGGTTTTCGCCAAGGAGGCGCCCGGCGCCGATATTGTCCACAACGCGGAGCGCTTCGTAACTTGCGAGATTGTTGATCACTTCGCGCATAGCCGCATCGCCGACAACATTCGCCAGTTCCGACAAGTCCTTGCCGCCCGAAACCCCCTGGACCAACTGGCTGCGCAGCAACAGCAAAGCAGAGAGCGCTGCGGTGGTGTCGCATGCGTGGAATGTCGCGGGATTGGCGGCAATGCGCGCCAATAGGGTCCAACCATCGATGCTCTTGGTCACGCGTCACCTCCGGGCGCTGGCCAATCGCGCCGCGCTGGATGACCGTCGGCGCCAGACCGTTAAAGTCTGGCAATGGTCGTCCAAACCGCTCGCGCGAACGCTACGTTAACTAGCGCCGCCGTCGTCCCTTGACAATCAGCCTCGTCCGATCGGCAAGCCTGTACGCATTGCAATGATTTGGATGCCACCTAGCCGCTTGTGTGGGGGAAATGCTTCTGTTGAATACACGCCGGCGCCGAGCTTGATGAGGGGGCGATGGCGGGCAACACCAGCACCCGAGGGCTCGCGGTTTGGATCGCCAGTGCGATGGCGGCGGCCATCGCTGTCACTGCGATGGTGTGGATGTGGCGCTCTGGCGGGTTCGACATCACGCCCGGCGATGCGCCAATGCGGCAAACCGAAGAATGCGACGCCGTGATCTCCGGCTCGACCGCAATGACAGTGCGCCTGGCGCCACCGGCTGTCGCCGCCTTTCTGCGCAGCAGCGGCTATGAGATCGACAGCGCGGCCGCGCCGCCGACGGCGGGCGTTGAGATCGTGGGCCTGCGCGGCCCGTATCGTTGCACAGTCACGATCCGCACGAGCACGTCGACCCAAGGCTTACGCGATCTCGCAAGCGGCGAGACGTTGATCGCCATGTCGCAGCGACCAATGACGCAACGCGACATCGAAATGCTGCGCGCTGCGAACGCTGGAGATTTCATCGAGGAGCGCGAACTCGCCGAACACGTGGTCGGCTTCGACGCCTATGCAATGGTGGTCGCTGAGACCAACGTGGTTCAAGCGGTCTCGCTGGATCAAGCACGCGACATCGCGCTCGGCGGGATTGACAACTGGCGACGGTTGGGCGGTCCAGACGCGCCGATTTCGCTCTATGCCGTGGTCGATGGCGTTATGCCGGAGGATTATCCCAACGACATAGTCCAAACCGCCAATCCGGTTTGGCAGGAAGCGCGCCAACGGGGCGAAGTGTTCGCGACCGAGGCCGAAGCCGCAGCCGCGCTTGCGCGCGATCCGTCAGGACTCGGCTTTATGAGCGGCGCGTTTGCCGGCGGCGCCTCAGGCGTGCGCGCGCTGGCGATATCGACGGCTGGTCCCGCCCACGAGGCGACCGCCGACAACGTTCGCGGCGAACTCTATCCGCTAGCGCGGCGTCTGTTTGTTTACGTCAGGCCCGGCGACATGGAGACGAACGCCTTCGCCCAGCGATTTGTGGCGTACCTGAAGTCGGCGGAGGCCTTCGACCTGATAGACGAAGCCGGCTTCGTTGCGTTGCGACCCGAGAGTCGACTCAGCCGTAACGCCGCCAATCTCTCGGGCTGCAGATTCGGAACCCCAGAGTATTCTGCGCTGATGACCGTCACTCAAGGCGCGACAAGGCTGCCCGATGTTCTGCGGTTTGCGGGCGGGGAGCTCGACGCGGCATCCGCCGGCTATGTCTCTTCGCACGCAGGCGAGTTCAGGGAACGGCTGCGCGCCGGGGATTCAGTTTTGCTGATCGGTCATGCCGATATCAGCGGCGCCAACAACGCCAACCGCGACCTGGCGCTACGGCGCGCCGTTACCGTCCGCGGCCTTTTCGAACGGCTTGGCGTGTTCGGCATTTCAGCGGAAAGCGCCGGTGAAGTTTGCCCGCTTGGCGACAATGACACCGCAGAGGGACGCGAACTCAACCGCCGCGTGGAGATCTGGATCAGGCAGCGCGCGGCGCAATAGGGATGTTGGTTCACGATGGCGATCGACGGATTCGCTTTGCTACTCAATCTGATCCCGCTGGAGCCCCATGCTGGCGCAGTGACCGCGCCCTACTCACATGATCGGACACTTGTAGGCGCTTCGATGCTAATCGCGGTCGCGACGGCCTACGCTTTCCAAGAGTTGGCAGCGCGTGCGCGCGTGCATACGCGCGCGGTCAGCTTGGCTTGGAACGTGGCGGCGGGGGCGATGTTCGGCGGCTCGATTTGGCTCACGCACTTGATGGGCATGCTGGCGCTCGACACGCCTTTGGCGCATGGGTTGGATCCGGCAGCCACTACAGTGTCGGGCATTGTGGGGCTGCTGTCGGGATGCCTTGCCTTCGCAGTCGCCGAAGCGAGGCCCAAATGGTGGCGGCTCGTTCCAGCAGGGCTCATCGTCGCGGCGGGCGCGATCGTGATGCACTACCTAGGCATGCAAGGGTTGCGGATCGAAGCCGACCTTAGCTACCGCGCGCCGATGGTCATCGTAACATCGATCAGCGCCAGCGTGACGTGCATCGCTGCGATCTGGCTTGCCTATCGTATCGACCACTCGTGGCTGCGCGCGGCGCTCGCGTTGCCGCTGGGCGCGATCGCCGCAGGCTTGCATTATGTTGACATGGCCGCGCTGGTCATCGCTCCGCGGCCGCAGTTTGAGGCGCCGGCGGTCATCCCAGAGTTTTGGCAGGCGCTCGGGATCGCGCTTGCCACCGCTTGCGCGCTGATCGCCGCGCTGAGCGCGGTAATAATTGACAGACTGGCGGCTGAGCGCAACGCGCTCGAAGCAGACCTCCATGTGGTCGAGATACCGCATCCCAAATCGGAGGCAGAGGCCGTCGTAACGATCAGCCCGCGACCGCCTGGGCCTTAGTTCAGAAGAAGTGGGCGTCGAGCACGAACACGGCGACGGCCAAGACCGCCACGACGACGACGCCGACAGCGATCTCGAGCGGCCACCGCGGACCCGAGCGGTGATCGTCACGTCCGCGCTTGGCGCGCAAGATGCGTCGTGCATTCTCGCGCAGGTGGTCTTTGGTCTCTGGGTCGGTCATGGCGTAGAAAGAGCGTGCGCCCCTCGCTTGCTGCAATTGGGGCAATCGGGCAAGGCGATTTTGTCGACGCCACTGCGCTCCATCGTCGGCTATGGTGACGGGCATGCGACTCACCTTGCGCCCATACCCAAGTTCGCGGCGTACGCCGCCATCAGCCATCGAGGTCGCGGTGAGCCGAGCGGGCGGCGACACGCTGAAGCTTCGCTATACGATACGGGGAGGCCTTGAGGAGATAGTATGGCCGCCGGTGGCGTCCCCTGTTCGCGCTGACGGGTTGTGGCGACACACATGCTTCGAGGCGTTCATCGCCTCGGCGTCGGGCGAGGGCTATTTCGAGTTCAATTTCTCGCCGTCGCGCGCGTGGGCGGCTTATGCGTTTGACGGCTATCGGAGCGGCATGCGCCTGGCGCTCGTGTCGGCGCCGACGATCGAGGTCATTCCTGACACGGATGGTTCGATCCTCGATGTATGGGCCCCGCTGCCGGAATCAACGGGATCGCGCCTCGCCCTTTCAGCCGTCATCGAACACATTGACGGCGACCGCAGCTACTGGGCGCTTGCACATGCCCCGGGGAAACCGGATTTTCATCATGCTGATGGATTTGTCGCGATGTTGCCTTCGCCGGAGAACCCATGAAATTTGGCATCGACCGTCTGCTGGAAGACGCCACCTTGCGGGCGCCGCTTGTGGGCAAGCGGGTGGCGCTGCTGGCGCATCCGGCCTCCGTCACCGCTGATCTCACGCACACGCTCGATGCGCTCGCGGCCTGTGGCGACGTGAAGGTGTCAGCGGCGTTCGGGCCACAGCACGGCATGCGCGGCGACAAGCAAGACAACATGATCGAGAGCGCGGACTACACCGATCCTATCCACGGCGTGCCGGTGTTTTCGCTTTACGGGGAGGTGCGGCGGCCTTCAGGCCAGATGATGAGCACGTTCGATGTGATCC
>CAYRHK010000105.1:0-7919 GCA_964423825.1 uncultured Terricaulis sp.
TGCGCTTTTGCTTTGGTGCGGTGTTGGGGTTTGTGGCGGCGGTGCGTTATTTGTTCCCCCCCCCCCTTGTGGGGGGTGGGGCTGGGGTGGGGGTGAAGGCATCCGTGGGGGTGAAGGCGCCCAACGATGCGCGCTCAGATCACCCCACCCCCTTACCCCCTCCCCCGCTAGGGGAGGGGGGATTGCCTCTGCTCGAACGCTGGCTTTATCACCGCCTTTGGCAACTCAATCGCGTGGTGCGCGAGGCGTACAAGACTTACCAGTTCCGCGATGCGCTCTCCGCCATCGTCGAGTTCTGCAACGTCGATTTCTCCGCGTTCTATGTCGATGTCCGCAAGGACGCGCTCTATTGCGACGCTCCGACAAGCTTGCGCCGTCGCGCCTGCCGAACCGCCATCGACGACACTTTTTCGCGGCTGACTGCGTGGCTGGCGCCAATTCTGCCGTTCACAACCGAAGAGGCTTGGCTCACCCGCCATCCTGACGCGATGTCCGTCCATCTGCGCCAGTTCCCGGAAACTCCCGATGCCTGGGAGGACGAGTTTGCGGGAGAAGAAATGGCGCGCTTGCGCCAGGCGCGCGGCGTCGTCACCGGCGCGCTTGAGGTGGCGCGGCGCGACAAGGTAATTGGCTCTGCGCTTGAGGCGAGCCCACGCGTCTTTGTCGTCGACGAGCATCTGCGCGCGTCATTGCAGGCGATCGACTTCGCGGAATTGTGCATCACCAGCGGCATCGCGATCGAGGCTGGCGAAGGCCCTTCAAAGGCGTTTCGCTTGCCCGAGGTTTCAGGCGTCGCGGTGGCGATCGAGAAAGCGCGCGGCGTGAAGTGCGCGCGCTCGTGGAAGTATTTCGATCCTGCGACCGCGGACCCGCGCTATCCGGACATCACCCCGCGCGACGCCGAGGCGGTGGCGGCATGGGATGCGGCGCGGCGTTAGGGGTCTGCGCGGTTCGAGCCCGAGATCGCAGCGCCAAAGGCGGCGCTTAGTTGTGCGAAAAGCGTTTCGAATTCTTGCGCGGTGGCCAGTTCATGCGCCCATTGCGGCGTCGCCGGCAGATGTTCCAAGCGCATGCGGAGGCCTAGCCAGCGCGGGCGCGTGATCGCTTTCTTCAGCGCCGGCAGGTTCGAGCCGCCGCCAGCCAGGACGACGCCAATACGGCGCTGGCCTTGCGCTTTGGCGGCTGCGAGCATTTCGTGGAGGCTAAATTCGTACAATACTATGATTTGCCGGAGGGCGGCCTTGAAGCCGTCGTCGGATTCGAAGTCCCGCGCTTTGCACAGAAACTTGCGTCCGCGAAAGCTTATCTCGATTTGCCCTTCTGCGAACAATTTCTCCTTCAGCTCGCGGATGCTGGGTATTATGGCGCGCCAAAGCGCGGTCAACTCGGCTTTCGATTGCAGGCGTGATTTGACCAACAGCAGTTCGGCGAGTGCGGCGTCGAAGTCGTCGCCGGCGACATCGATCGTGCGCCGCGCCGTTCTGACAACGCGAATGTCGTCGGTGAAGGGTTCGCGCATGAGGCCCGCTACATCCGTGGTGCCGCCGCCGATGTCGACAATGAGCAGGTTGTTGGGCGCGGTGCGGTCGCAGAAGTGGCATATGCCCACCGCGCTGGCTTCATAGATGCCGCCATCGAGAGTCTCGAAAGGGTTGGCGTTCGCGCGTGCGCTGTCCAGAGCTTGGCGTGCGTCTGCGTAGGCCAACCCCTCGGGGGAAGCGAGCGTGTCGCCCAGCGCGGCGTGTACGTTGTGTGCTTCGCTGAACAGGGCGCTCATGATCTCGTGGGCGGCGGCGATGCGGCCTGGGATCCAACCGGGCCGGCTAAAGCGCAGACGCGCGGCTGTTGATGCGGAGGCGCCGTGGGGAAACATGCCGGTCGTGGCGGCGTCAACCAAGGCCAGCAGGTACGCGAGATATAGGACGATCAGGTCGCGGAGCCGAAACAGGCGGTCGGGGTCCACGCAAGCGCGCGGAAAGAACTTCAACGCTTCTTCGAAATCGTTGGCGCCAAGGATGGTTTTGAAAGAGCGCGCGAGTTCGCGGTCGTCCTGACCGGATGCGAGCAGGCGTTGGATGGCGTGGGCGCCGAAGTGAATGCGACGGCGATCAAGGTAGAGTGAAGAGGGAACCAGGAAAGGTCGGTTGCCCCCGCCTACCTCTCCGAGACGCAGAGGACGAATTTCCCTGAGTTTCGCGCCTTTGGACCCCGAGGTCCGGGTTGCGGCGGCCTTCGAAAAGGCGGTGCCGAAATCGACACCGACCGCCCATTCGCTCGTAGCGGCGCCGTTTGGCTTAGCCTCGAGAACCTGGTCCCGCACGGATGTCCCTCACCACAACCGCCCGGAAGGGCTGTGGATAAGTCGCAACCCGGCTCAGGGCCCGAGTCAAGCTCCAAAAAGTGCGCGCCGACTTGCGGGCGGGGTTAGGGCCGCCCATAAGCTCGCGCCCATGTTGCGTTTCGGTCTCTTCCTGGCGGCTATTGTCTTTGTCGCCGACCAGGTCAGCAAGTGGTACGTGCTTGGTCCCCTGGGACTCAGCCCACCTGAATGCCTTGCCCCGGGAAACCACTGCGTTTTCATGGAATTGAGCCCGATGGTGGACCTGCACATGGTCTGGAACAGAGGCATAAGCTTTGGCCTCTTCCGCGCCGATGGCGATATCGGGCGCTGGGCGCTGGTGGCGGCGCAGTTGGGGATCGCGGGCATCTTCGGCTGGTGGCTGCGCACGGCGGAACGTCGTGTCACCGGGGTGGCGCTGGGGCTGGTGATCGGGGGGGCGCTTGGCAATGTGATCGATCGCATCCGGTACGGCGCCGTGGCGGACTTCATCGATTTTTCGGGGCCTTGGTTCGGTTGGAGGATCGGCGATTGGCCCGTCGGGTTCGGTTGGGTGTTCAATGTGGCTGACGCCGCGATCAGCGTAGGGGCCGTGGTGCTGGCGATCGACATGATCTTCTTTTCGGAGGAGCCAGGAAAAGGCACGGTATGGGCCCAGGCGCGGGACGGGTTCGCGCGCCTCTGGGGCCGCCGCCGGGGCGCCCCAGATCGGTCATGATCAGGTAGGAAGGCAACATTCGCTGTTTGACGCCTTGGCGTGGACGGCGCGCCTCGGCTAGAACCCGAAGCAGACGATTTGAGGAGGCCGGCGTCCGATGACGAGACCGATAGCGATTGTGGCGGTGTTGGTGGCCGCGGCGACGAGCACCGGATGTGCGGGGCTCTCTAGAGCTATCGGCGCTGACAAGGTCTCTCCTGACGAGTTCCGGGTGGTGACGCAGGCGCCGTTGACGCTGCCGCCTGATTACAATCTGCGCCCACCGCGTCCCGGCGAGCCGCGTCCGCAAGAGCTGCAACCAGACGAGGACGCACGCGCGGCGCTGTTCGGCGAGAACATCGGACAGGACGCGAGCGGGGGCGAGCGGCAACTGGTTGACGCCGCCGGCGCCACTGCCGCCAACCCCGACATTCGCGACACGATCGATTTCGAGGCGCAAGGCGTCGTGCGCCGCAACGAAGGTTTCGTCGATCGGCTGCTGGCGTTCAGCGGCTCGGGAGAAAATACGTCGGACCCGCTCAATCCGTCTGACGAAGCGCGGCGCTTGCAGGAGGCGGACTCGATCAGGCGCGCAACGGGCGGCGGACCCGTGGTCATTCAACGCGATCGCGGCGGCTTCAAGCTTCCGGGCACCTAGGAATTGCGGCGCGGGGGATCAGTGCGCGCTTCGTTGCTGGCCTTGTTGCTCACGGCGACAAGTGCGCCGGCATTGGCGCGCGAGTTGCCGCGCCCGGAAACGTTCACACTGAGCAACGGACTTCAAGTGATCGTCATTACCGACCGGCGTGCGCCGGTGGTGACGCACATGGTCTGGTATCGCGTGGGAGCGGCTGACGAGCCGCGCGGGCTGTCCGGTGTGGCGCATTTCTTCGAACACCTGATGTTCAAAGGCACGCGTACAATTGCGGAGGGCGAGTTCTCGCGCACCATCGCGCGCAACGGCGGCGACGACAATGCTTTCACATCGTGGGACTATACGGCGTATCACGAGCGCATCGCGCGCGATCGCCTGGAACTGGTGATGACCATGGAGGCGGATCGGATGCGCAATCTGCGCTTCTCCGACGAGACCTTCCTGTCCGAGCGCGACGTGATCGTGGAGGAGCGCCGCCAGCGGATCGACAATAGTCCAGGCGCGGTGCTGGGTGAGCGGATGCGGGCGATGTTGTGGCCTCACCATCCTTATGGGACGCCCATCATCGGCTGGCTGCACGAGATCCAATCGTTGGATCGGCAAAGCGCCTTGGACTTCTACCGCACGTGGTACGCGCCCAACAACGCCATCCTGGTGGTGGCGGGCGATGTCGACGCCGCCGAATTACGTCCGCTTGTGCAGCGCATCTATGGGCGGTTGCGCCCGACACGCGATTTGCCCGAACGCGCCTGGGTAAATGATCCTCCGAGCGTTGGCCCGATGCGGGTCACCCATCGCGATGAGAAGGTTCGGCAACCGTCGTTATCGCGGCTCTATCGTGCGACCAGCTACGGCACTGACGAGGGCCGCGAGGCGCACGCGCTCGACGTCGCCATCGAGATATTGGGCGGATCTGAGACCAGCAGGCTTTATCGCACGCTCGTCGAAGAGCGCCGCTTGGCGGTGACCGCGGGGGCGAGTTCCAATTCATCCGGCTTGGGCGGTGGCTCGGTGGCGATATCCGCGACGCCGGCCGAGGGCGTGACGTTGGAGCAATTGGAGGCGGCGATCGATGAGGTGGTCGCCGATTTCTTGCGGGAGGGGCCCACGGCGTCGGAATTGGCGCGCGCCAAATCTTCGTTGGCGGCGGCGGCGGTATACGCGCGCGACAGCCAAGAGAGTCTCGCCAACATCTACGGCGCTTCGATCGCGCAAGGCGAAAGCATTGAGGATGTGGTCAGTTGGGCAGACGACATCGAAGCGGTGACGCGCGAGGAGGCGATGGCAATGGCGCGGGCGACGCTCGACATCAATTTGTCCGTGACCGGCTGGTTGCTGCCTCCCGAGGCGCCGGAATGATCCGGGCGCTGCTTGCTGTTGCGATGGCGCTGGTCGGCTTTAGCGTCAGTGCGCCTGCTGTGGCGCAGACGAGTGTCGTGAGCGAGGGCGCGCGTTATGGCGTTCCGGTGCAACGGGTGATGTCGCCCGGTGGCATCGAAGCATGGCTCGTCTCCGACTCGACTGTGCCCATGATCGTGATGCGCGCCTATTGGCGCGGCGGCTCGGCGAGCGAGCCCGATGACGTCGCGGCGGCGACGGCGGTCATGGCCGACATGTTGACAGAGGGCGCTGGGGCCATGGACGCCAACGCCTACAAGGAGCGGTTGGAAGAGCTCAACATGTCGCTCGGCTTTGCGGCGTCATGGGACGGGTTGGGCATGAGCTTGACTACGCTCACGGACAATCGCGACGCCGCGTTTGAGATGGCGCGGTTGGCGCTTCATGAGCCGCGCTTCGACGCGGCGCCGCTCGAGCGGATCAAGCGGCAGTTGTTCGTGAACCTGCGTACGCGCGAAACCAGTCCAGGCTTCATCGCAAACCTTGCGCTCGACCAGGCGCTCTATCCAGACCACGTTTATGCGCGGCGCACATCGCGCGAAAGCGTGGGCGCTGTAAGCCGCGCGGTGCTGATCGAAAGACGCGCGGCGTTGCTCAATCGCGCCACGCTGCGCGTGACTATTGTTGGCGACATCGACGCAGAGACCGCGGGGCGGGCGCTCGATCTTCTGTTCGGCGCTCTGCCGGCGGGCGCTGCGCCGCCCGAGCCGCCGGACGTGTCGCTGCGCGCGCCAACAGCGCTGATTGTGCGGCCATTGCCCCAACCCCAGAGCCTCATCCTGTTTGCCGCGCCGGGCATCCAGGACGAAGATCCCGATTGGATTACGCTTGCCGTTGCCAACTACATCCTGGGCGGCGGCGATTTCTCGTCGCGGCTGATGGCGGAGGTGCGCGAAGAGCGCGGCCTTGTCTACGGCATTGGCCTGGGCCCCTCGGTGCGCGAGCATTCGGCGTTGCTTTATGGCTCGGCGCAGAGCGAGAACGGCGACGTTCGCGAAGCGTTGGAGGCAACCCGGGCGGAGATCGCCCGGCTTTATCGCGACGGCGCCACGCAGACGGAAGTGAATGACGCCATCACTTACCTGACGGGTTCCTTCGCACTCGATTTGGACTCGAATGTTAAGATCGCGAACATGGTCCATGCGTATCACGTGGCTGGTCTTAGCGCCGACTACGTCAATCAGCGCAACGACCTGATCCGCGCCGTCACGCTCAGCGACGTCAACCGTGTCATCCGGCGCCTTTTCAATCCAGACGCATTCACATTCGTAGTCGTGGGTCAGCCCGAAGGGTTGGCGCCGAGCGCCGCGCCTTAGCGCCGGCGCGCTACGAAAGCGCGAGCGTGTCGCGCCAGAAATCAACCATGTCTGCGCGGAATTGTGCGGGTTGGTCGCCTTTGGAGCCGATGGTCGCGCCCTTGGCGCCAAAGCCTGCTTTCATCGCGTAGACCATGAAGTCGCGCTCTGTTGCGGTCTCGCTTGCTTGACCCGTGATCGGGTCGATCATGGCGCCGTGCTCATCGATAAAGATTGTGGGCGCCCCAAGCGCGACGACGGCGTCCGGCAGTTCCTCAATGGGGGTTTCGCGGTCGAAGCTGTGACAGGCTTCGGAAAACAAACGGAAGCTTGCATCTCCCCCGCGCAGCCTGATCGCGTGGATGTGGCCTTGCACTTGCTGGCAGGAGCACCAGTTGTCGCGGTCGCCGATCACGGCGCGGACGCGCGTGGCGCCAACGTCGGGATCGAAAAATTGTTGACCGCTCCAGGGATACGCCGCGTAGACGCCCCGCAGGCGCGGGCCGCTGCCCATGATCGGATCGGCGAGCCCGCGCATCGCCGCGTTGAGCACGGCGGAGCCGCCCCGACTATGCCCCTGAGCGCCAATGCGGCCTGTATCGATCTCGGGCATGGCGACAAGCGTCTGAAGCGCCGCAAGCACGTCATAGGCGCTGGCTGCGAACGAGTATTGGGTTTGGTTGGCGACAGTGGAGGTCACGCCGCGCGCGCCGAATGGATCGATTACGAGGGCGGCAGCCCCATGGTTTGTGATCGTCTCCGCGTGGGCGAGGTGTGAGACGGCGACACCCAGCGAGCCCGGTACGATTATGACTGCCGCTAGCTTGTCCTTGGCGTCTCGCGGCAAAAACAGCTTCGCGTCGATGAACGCGCGCTCCATGGCGGCAGGTGTGCTGATCGCTTGATGGAAGTTGAGGGGATTGGCGGTCGACACTTCGACGTGGCGTCCGACCGCGCCGTTGGCGAAGGTGATCTGTTGATCGCGGAACCGCGCGGCGTTGGACATTTGATCCTCCGAGCGCAGTGTAGGCGCATGGCGGCATGTGACCAGCCCTGACGCAAGGCCAACTGGCGCGCCGCAAGGCGACGGTGTTAAGTCAAAACATTGGAGCACTAACGATGGCCGATCTAGACGCCTTCCGCGCCGAGGTGCGCAGCTGGCTTGAAGCGAACTGCCCGCCTTCCATGCGGACGCCGATGTCGAGTGAGGACGATTGGGTCTGGGGCGGACGCAAATTCGAGTTCAAGCAGCCGGACGCCAAGCTCTGGCTGGAGCGCATGGGCGCCAAGGGTTGGACGGCGCCGACTTGGCCAGCGGCGTATGGCGGCGGGGGATTGTCCAACACCGAAAACGCCGTGTTGCAGAGCGAACTGAAGCGCATCGGCGCGCGCCCGGCGCTGTTTTCCTTCGGCGTCTGGATGCTTGGGCCGGTGCTGCTCGAATACGCCAATGAAGAGCAGAAGAAGGAGCACTTGCCCAAGATCGTGCGCGGCGAAATCCGCTGGTGCCAGGGCTATTCCGAACCGGGCGCGGGC
>CAYRHK010000106.1:0-7889 GCA_964423825.1 uncultured Terricaulis sp.
CTTAGGATGCCAGCAGTCGTAGTCGGTCACCATGGCGACGCTGGCGTAGGGGAGTTCGGCTTCGCGCGCCAGCTTGGCCTCGGGCATGTTGGTCATGCCAATCACGTCGCACCCCCACGACCGGTACAGGTTCGATTCAGCTAATGAAGAGAACTGCGGCCCCTCCATCGCGAGATAAACGCCGCCTCGCTGGTGGGGCACGTCTTCAGCGCGCGCCGCTTGTTCGATGGCGTCAGCAAGGCGCGGGCAAACCGGCTGGGCCATCGACACGTGTGCGACCAGACCCGCACCGAAAAAACTCTTCGCCCGTGCAAATGTGCGGTCGATGAACTGATCGACGATGACGAAGGCGCCAGGACTCAAATGCTCGCGCAGCGAGCCGCAGGCGGAGAATGAAACGATATCGGTGACTCCAGCGCGCTTGAGAGCGTCGATGTTGGCGCGATAGTTGATCTCTGAAGGCGGGATGGTGTGGCGGCGCCCGTGGCGCGCCAGGAACACGACGTCAACGCCGGCGAGAACGCCAAAACGGAGGGCGTCAGAAGGTTCGCCCCAAGGCGAGGCGACTGCTTCCTCGCGTTGCTGTTCGAGGCCCGGAACTGCGTAGAGTCCGCTGCCGCCGATGAGGCCAAGCACTGTGCGCTGCGTCATTCTTCTTCTTCGCCGGTTAGTTCAGCGAGGCTGAGTCGTCCGGTTGCGGCAGTCAGCACGAATACGGAGAGAAGGGCGTTCGCCTCGGCGCGCGCGTGATTCACACGCGCATTGCGCGCCTCTTCTTCGGCGTCGAGCACGTCGAGGGTCGAGCGCATGCCAAGACCGCGCTCCCGCTCGGCGCCGATCAAGGCGAGTTCGCTGGCTCGCACCTGCTCTGCAGCGGCATCCAAGATTTCGCGCGCGGCGACGAGGTCGTTCCAGGCAGCGATCACTTCGGTGGTAATCTGGCGCCGCTGCGCTTCAGTGAGCGCTTCCGCGCGTCTGACATTGATGCGCCCTTGGTAGGCGCGCGACCAAGCGAGGCCGCCTTCGAACAAGGGCATTGAGAAGCGCGCCACTGCGCTCGGCCCCTCGCGGCGATCGTTTTCGAAGCTGCTTTCTTCGCTGCGGTCGTAGCGGCCGACGATGGACATTTGCGGAAACAGCGCTGCACGCTCAATGGTGACGCGAGCGCGGGCGGCGCCTTCATTGGCGCGGGCGCGGCCGAGGTCGGGGTGGTTGCTCTGTGCGAGCAACAGTGCGTCCTGCAGTGACTCGGGTAGGGCCGGCAGTTCCTCGATCGGCTCAAGGGCGTGGGGCGCCAAGCCGGTGATTTCCTCGTAACGCGCTCTCGTGCGCTCAAGTTCGGCTTGCGCGCGAGCCAGTGAGGCGCGTGCGCCCGCGAGCCTGGTTTCGGCTTGCGCGACGTCGGTGCGGCTGACTTCGCCGACTTCCAATCGGCGTTGCGTTCCCGCGAGTTGCCGCATCAACCCGATTACGTGCGCTTCGTTGAGCCGCAATATCTCTTCATCGCGACGCACGCTGACATAGGCTTCAACCGCAGCCAGCAGCACTTCCTGTTCGGTTGCGCGCAAGACCTCGCGCGCATTGTCAACGCTGGCGCGCGCGAGGCGCGAAGTTCCGCGTCGGCGCCCGCCCGTAAGCAGCGGCTGGTTCAATTCTACGCTTGTGGTCGACGGGTTAAGCTCGGTCTCTGTGGTGCTCGGACCAAAGATGCTCGTGGTCTCCACTTCGAGTTCTTCAATGCCATAGCTGCCGCTCACGGTGAGGGAAGGCAGGTATCCTGCGCGCGCTTGCACGCGGTCTTCGCGCGCGGAACGCACGCCCAAGCGCGCTTCCTCAAGGTTGGGGTTGTTTTCGGCGGCGGCAGCGAGCACGCCCTCCAAGGTGTCGGCGGTCGCGATGTCGGGCGCGAAAAGCAGCGGCGCGATGGCCGCCAGACGGCTCAGTTTCGGCATCGTCACCCCTCCCGCAGCGAGCGCCAAAGCGATTGGTTGAGCGGTTCAAGCAAGTATTGCAGCGCGGTGCGGCTGCGTGTCGGCACCATGACTTGAGCCGGCAGCCCCGCCCGCAGCGGGCTGTCGGCTGCTTGGCTCAGGAGCGCCAATTGATCTTCCGGCACCACAACCCGCATGAGAAAATAGGGTTCGCCGCTGCGTTCGTCGACAAAGCGATCGGCCGATATCTGCTGAACTTCGCCGTGAACGATCGGCAGATTTCGCCCCTGAAAGGCGGTGATACGCACCTCCGTGCTTTGTCCGAGCGCGAGGTCGTCGGCGTCTTGGGGGCGCACCTGCGCTTCGATGATGAGATCGCGGCCTTCGGGCACAATTTCCATCACACGCTCGCCGGGGCGGATCACGCCGCCGACCGTATTGGCCACCAGCCCGACGACGACGCCGTCGACAGGCGCGCGCAGACGGGTCAATTCAAGACGTTCTCGCACGCCGGCGAGTTGCGGCAACAGTTCGCTCAGGCGCGCATCGACCTGGCGAAGCGCTTCATAACGTTCTTGGCGCGTGGATGCGATCAGCGAAGAGAGTTCGGCGCGCCGCCCCTGAAGCTCTGCGAGCGCACGCTCGAGCGCACGCACGCGGGTGAGGGGCACTAGTTGCTCGGCGGCAAGTTCGCGCATGCCCGCCAGCTCTTCTTGTAGAAGCCCCTCTTGACGGTTGAGGGCGTCAATCTCGCCGCGATAGCCGGCGATGCGTGCGTCGTAGGCGCTCCACGAACCAGTCGTGGCTTCGCGGCGGTGGCGCTCGAAGGCCGCGTCAGCGACAAGGCGATCGTCTGGCGATAATGCGCCCCACTCTTCCGGGGGCTGCAAGGTCGCGGCGCCGGTTTGCTCGGCCGTTAGCCGCGCACGCTGCATCTGCAAGTCGAAGATTTGGGACAGCAGGGCTTGCTCTTGCGCAACAAGTTCGGGCGATCCCAGTTCGATCAAAATTTGGCTGCGCTGCACGTGGTCGCCCTCGGCAACCGCTAGGCGCGATATGACGCCGCCGTCTCGGTGTTGGATCGCCTGGCGGTTGCCTGAAACGACAACGACCCCGGGTGCAATCACCGCGGCGTCGAGCGGCGCGAAGGCGGCCCAGCCTCCAAAACCCACGAAAAAAACAAGAAGCGCGATCAATCCCGCGCGAATCTCACCCAAGCCGGAATCCATGCGTTCAAGGTCGCGAGCGGGTGCGGCGATGTCGCTCATCAGCGCGCTCCGCCTGGTTCGCTAGCGCTTGGCACGGCCACTGGTCGGGGGCCGCCGGCGCCAAGACGGGCCAAAATCTGATCGCGAGGCCCATAGGCTTCAATGCGGCCGTCGCGGACCAGCATCAGCTTGTTGGCTGCGTTCATGAGGCCTGCGCGGTGAGCTACCACGATGGCGCAACCGCCGCGCTCGCTGGCCGTGCGCAATGCCTGAATAAGCGCGGTTTCGCCGTCGGAGTCCAAGTGGGCGTTCGGTTCATCGAGCGCCAGCAGGATTGGGTCGCCATAGAGCGCGCGCGCAAGGCCGATGCGCTGAGCTTGGCCAGCTGAGAGGCCACGGCCTGCGGCGCCGATTTCGGTGTCGTAGCCCTGCGGCAAAGTGAGGATGAGGTCGTGAACGCCGGCCGCCTGCGCCGCCGCAACGATCGCTGCGTCGATATCGGCGCGCGCGCGGCGATCGAAACGGGAGATGTTCTGGGCAATTGTGCCGCCGAACAGGGACACTTCCTGGGGCAGGTAACCGACATAAGAGCCGAGCTTGTCGCTCGGCCAGTCGCTGAGCTTGGCGCCATCGAGGCGCACGGCGCCTTGGTCGGGGTCCACCGCGCCGGCGACCACCCGCAGCAAAGTCGTTTTGCCGGCGCCGCTCGGGCCTATGACGCCCACGATGTCACCGGGCGCCGCCTGGAACGATGCATCAATCAGCAGCATGCGATCGCCACCGGGCGCGCGCACGCTGACATGCTCGGTCGTAAGCAGCCCGCGCGGTCTCGGCAGGGCTGTGAACGCGCGGGCTTGCGATTGTGTCTTCAGCACGCGGTCGATTACGCCATAGGCCTGACGGCCCTGCTCGAACTGGCGCCACGCGCCGACGATCAGTTCCAGCGGCGCGAATGCACGTGAGGTGAGGATAGAGGCGGCAATGATGCCGCCGGAGGAAATTTCCTGATTCACGGCCAGGTAGGCCCCAAGCCCGAGCGCTGCCGCTTGCAGCACGAGCCGTGCGAACTTCGTCGAGGCGGAAAACAGCGCGCCGTAGCGTCCGCTGTCGTTGAGCGCTTGGGTCATCGATCCTCGCGCCTGCAGTTGGCGCTGCACCAATCCTTCGTGCATGCCGAGGGCGCGTGCGGCGTCGCCTTGGGAGCTGTCGGCCAATTGCATCGCGTACATAGCGCCCGTGGTTTGGTCACTGGCGCGCAGCGCGTGGTGCATGGCGCGATGGTTGATCCAAGCGATGGCTATCAGAGCCACGCCCCCGAACAGAGCCAGAGAGCCGATCCAAGGATGGATGAGGAAGCAGACCCCAATGTAAATTGGCGTCCATGGCGCATCGAGCGCGGCCACAGCCGGGGGGCCAGAGAGCGCTGCACGCAGCGTGTCGAACTCACGCAGCACGTGAGCCTGACCGGCGGCGCGCTTGCCTTCGCGTTGTAGTGCCGCGGTAAGAACGTGGGGCGCCAAGAGGCGATCGAAGCGGCGCGACATCGCCAGCAATAGGCGCACGCGAATGGCATCGAGGAAGGACAACACCACCAAGGCGCCCAGTAGGACCGCCGATAGGTAGAGCAGCGTCAGCAGCGCACCCGAGGTGAGGACGCGGTCGTAGACCTGAAGCATGTAGAGCGATGGCGCCAGGTAAAGCACGTTCAGCGCCGCGCTGAATAACGCAACAAACCCCAGATGACGCCCGCAGGCGCGCCACGCGGCGCTGAGAATGCCGGGGCTGTTCTTGTCGTCGTTGTCCGCCACGCTTGGGGTATCCCCGGGGCTGCCTGCCGCCCACTTCGCTTCTATACTGTATCGGCGCTGCGCCGTCAGCGGTAGGTGGCGGGCTGCGTCTTGAGGCGCCCGTTTCCTGTTGAATCAGGGCGCTAGGGTGATCTAAGCGGCGAAGCGGCGAACCGCGGCGGCAATTCGCTCCTGGGTGGGGGCGTCGAGATATGCGTGCATGGGCAGGCTGATGACGCGCTGGGCGATGTCCTCGGTGACCGCCACGCCGCCGGCCCCGCGCGGGAAGTCCCGATAGGCGGTCTGAAGGTGGAGCGGCTTGGGATAATATTGGGCGGTGGGCACGCCGGCCTCGCGCAGGTGCGCGGCGAAGGCGTCGCGATTCTCAACCTCGATGGTGTACTGCGCCCAGGTTGACACGCCGCCCGCTATCACGTTGGGCGTGCGAACCACCAGCCCCTCGAGCAATTCGTTGTAGCGGCGGGCAATGTGGCTGCGCTTTTCAATCTCGTCGGAGAAAATGGCGAGTTTCTCGATGAGGATTGCGGCTTGCATGGTGTCGAGGCGCGAGTTCATTCCGATGCGGACATTGTCGTATTTATCGACGCCCTGGCCGTGCACCGCGAACGAGCGCATGGTGGCGAGGTCGACTTCGCTGTTGGTCAATGTGGCGCCGCCGTCGCCATAGCATCCGAGCGGCTTGGCGGGAAAGAAACTTGTGGTGGTCGCGTCCGACCAGTGCATCGGATGCTTGCCGCCAAGCGTGCAGCCGAAGCCTTGGGCGCTGTCGGCGATCAGCTTCATGCCCTCGCGTTTCGCAATCGCGGCGAGCGCGGGATAGTCCGCGGGCTGGCCGAACAGATCGACCGCGATCACCACTTTGGGACTTAGTCTGCCTTCGCGTTTGACGCCTTCGATGGCGGCTTCGAGCGAAGCAGGGTCCATGTTGTACGTGTCGGCAAGCACGTCCACAAATACCGGCGTTGCGTCGACCCATGGCACGATCTCAGCGGTCGCCGCGAAGGTGAACGAGGGGCAGAACACGGCGTCGCCCTTGCCCACACCCCAGGCCATGAGCGGCAGCACGAGAGCGTCGGTGCCGTTAGCGTTGGCAAGGCAGTGTTTGGCCCCGCAAAACGCGGCGAGCTGCTCCTCGAACGTGCGCACTTCGGGGCCGCTGATGAACGCGCCGTGTGCGAGCACGCGCGCGAGCGCGGCGTCGATCTTGTCGGCGATGCGCGCGCGCTGCGTTTGCAGGTCGATGAAGGGGATCATTCCTTGTCCTTTAAGAAAGCGATGGCAGTCCAGATGCGCGGTCCACGTCCAATGCCACCTCGAGCACAGCGAGCGCCTCTTCACCGGTTACTGCCGGTCGCGGCGCAAGCCCCAAGACCGCGTCGATGAAGGCGGCGACATTGGCGCCCAGGGGATCGACGCCGACGCGCGTGTTGGCGAAATCGGCGTTGAGCGGGAAGCGCGTGGTGTTTTCGAAAGTGCGTGCGAGAAAGTCGATCTTCACTTCGCCGGAAGGATAGACTGCGCGCATGGTGCGCTTGCGATCGTGGGCAATGCGGCTCGACGTGAACATCGCTTCGGCGGCGGGAAAGCGCAGACGCGCCTCGACGGCGTCAGCCGCGCGGCCGTGCTGCGAGCGCGCCGCGGCTTCGATTGCAGCGGGTTTCGCGCCCATCAAGCGCAGCGCGAGGTCGAGATCGTGCACCATGAGATCAAGGGTTACGGAAACGTCGGCGCTGCGCCCGGTCCAAGGGCCTTCGCGCACGCTTTCGATCACGGTGGGGCGCTCGGGCGCATCAAACAAACCCATGGCGTCGAAAACCAGACGCTCCTGATGGCCGCACGCCAGCACGCGGCCGCGCTGAGCGGCTATACGCACGATCTCCGCGCCGATCGCGGCGTGGGTCGCGAGCGGCTTCTCAACCAGCACATGTTTGCCCGCGAGCAATGCGGCGAGCACGGTTTCGCCGTGCTGGGTTGGAGGTGAGGCGACAGTGAGGATGTCGACATGCGCCAGCAATGCATCGAGTGTGGCGAACGCTTCCGCGCTGTGGGTGTCAGCCAGCATTTGCGCGCGTTCGGCGTCGGGGTCGTAGACGCCGAGGAATTGCAGCCTCGGGTCGTCAGCGTATTTTCGGGCGTGATGGCGTCCGAAGGCGCCCGCGCCGACGACGCCTGCGCGCACAGGGCGAGCGAGCTTGCTCATTCCACCGTCACCGACTTCGCGAGGTTGCGCGGCTGGTCGACGTCAGTGCCTTTCGCTACCGCCGTGAAGTAGGCGAGCAGTTGTATCGGAATGCTGTAGATCAGCGGTGCGATGAAGGGATCACAGGCGGGCGCCAAGATCACATGCTTGGCGACATCGCCCGCCGCGGCGGCGCCGGCGGCGTCAGTGATCAGCACGATCTTGCCGCCGCGCGCCGCCACTTCCTGCATGTTCGAGAGGGTCTTCTCGAACAACGTATCGTGTGGTGCGACCACGACAACGGGCGTGGCCTCGTCGATCAATGCGATCGGACCGTGCTTCAGCTCGCCGGCGGCGTAGCCCTCGGCGTGGATATAAGAAATTTCCTTGAGTTTGAGCGCGCCTTCGAGCGCCACCGGGTAATGCACGCCGCGTCCCAGATAAAGCACGTCGCGCGCGTGCGCGATCTCGTTGGCGATAGTTTCGATCTGCGGCTCCGACTTGAGCGCATCGGCGACCAGGCGGGGCGTCTCCATGAGCGCGCGCACCAGGCGGCCTTCTTCCTGGGTCGAGAGGGCGCCGCGCGCGCGACCTACCGCGATCGCCAGTGCGCCCAGCGCGGAAAGTTGCGCGGTAAACGCCTTGGTGGAGGCGACACCGATTTCAGGTCCGGCCAGCGTAGGCAAACGCGCATCGGCCTCGCGCCAGATCGTTGACTCTGGCACGTTGACGACCGCGAGCGTCTTGAGGCCCTGGTCCTTGC
>CAYRHK010000107.1:0-7884 GCA_964423825.1 uncultured Terricaulis sp.
CGCGCTGAACGCCACCCGCGCTGCGGTGGAAGAAGGCATCGTCCCCGGCGGCGGCGTGGCGTTGCTGCGCTCGGCCTTCAAGCTCTCGATCAAGGGCGACAACGAAGATCAGAATGTCGGCGTCGCCATCGTCAAGAAGGCGCTGGAAGCTCCGATCCGTCAGATCGCGGAAAACGCCGGCGTCGAAGGTTCGATCGTCGTCGGCAAATTGCGCGAGTCGAAAGAAGAGAACTTCGGCTTCAACGCCCAGACCGAAGAATACGTCGACATGGTCAAGGCAGGCATCATCGATCCCGTCAAGGTCGTGCGCATCGCGCTGCAGGATGCCGCTTCGGTCGCAGGCCTGATCATCACCACCGAAGCGTCCATCGCCGAAGCGCCGAAGAAGGAAACGGCGGGTGGCGGCGGCATGCCCGGCGGCGGTATGGGCGGCATGGGCGGCATGGATTTCTGATCGGGTTTCAGCCGATCATCCCGGACGGGCGACACATCGCCCGATCCGGGATCGATCCAGTTCAAAACCAAACCTCAAACGGCGGTGCGCAAGCTCCGCCGTTTTTTTTCAGATTGGCGCCTCGCAGAACTCAGGCGCAGCCTCGCTCGCCCGGAACATGTTGAACACCAGGTGCGGGCGCGAGCGCCGCGACGCAACCATGGAAACCACCAGCGGAAACTCGCCATCGCCGCAATAGGCGCTGCGTTCGGCGCGTCCGGCGCGCGCTTCTTCTCGCATCACCGGCGCCAGCGCCACACGCTCGGCAAGCAGTGCGAGCACGCGCGCATGCATCGCTTCGCTGTCGCCTTCGCTGATGCCGAATGAACACCCTCCATTGGGAAGCCGCATCAGGAAGGTGTCCTCGGCGCCAGACGACCGCCACGCATGAGTGGCGAGGTTAGAGCCCGTCCGCCGCGGATCCATCGGCGTCCAAGCTTTACCCTCCAGCGCCGCCTCGAAGCTCTGCCCCTCCACCACGACCGCCATACAGATCCTTGTGGCCGCCTCTGCGTCGGCGAGCGAGAGCGCCGCTGTGTCGCCATCTTGCGCCAACGCTGAAGCCGGGATCAGCGCCAGAAAAAGCGCCACCGCGCCCGCCAACAGATTTGTCCTCATTCTTGTCTCCCGCGATTGATGCGCGTGCCCGGCGAGGCTGCATCCAAAATAAAAGCGGCCCGGGTTATCCCCCCGGGCCGCCCAGAAACGCCGCTAACCGGCGTCGCTCAGAACTCCGTGCGCAATGTCAGCAACACAGTACGCGGCGCCCCAATGTTGTAACGCACTGTCCCAGCGCCGGGACCGCTCGTCGCCACCTGCGAACCGAACGAGCCGATATAGAGCTCATCGAGCAGATTGGTGACATTGAGCCGCAGCGAGGTATTTTCGAGGATGTTCCAACGAACATCGAAATCGACCAGCGTATAATCCTCCGCTGCGAGATCGTTGACGTCGGTCATCCAGCGATCACCGGTGTACTTGGCTTGCAGGCCAAATAGCCAATCGCCGATCTCATACTCGGCGCGACCCGAAAGCGTGACGTCAGGCGTCTCGACCAATTCCTTGCCGCGCGTGAGCGCGACCGTCGTCGACGAGATCTGCAGATTGTCATGCAGGTCGCTGCCCGTGACCGCAGCCGAGGCATAGAGCGACAACGCCTCGCTGGCCTGCCAGCCGATGGCAACATCGCCGCCCCAGAGGTCGACATCGCCGACATTGCGCGAGATGTTGATGCCCTGATCCTGGTCGAAAACGCGCACGATGCGGTTCTGGAACTGGTTGAACCAAAGCCCGGCCGAGAAGATTACCGACGTACCGCTGTAGCGGTAGCCAACATCCCACGCCTGGCTGGTTTCCGGCTCGACGAGTTCAAGCTCGTTGATCGTCGGGCCCCCCGCTGGCGGCGGGTCAAATGCGGGACTGAGGCCGTTATACAAATCGTCAGTGCGCGGCGCCGAGAGGCCTTCCGCGTAGCTCAAGAAGACTTGGTGGCCTTCCGCCGGACGCAAGCTCAAGCCGAGGCTGGGGAGCACGTCGCTGTACTCGACCGAAGCCTGGAACGGCCCGACAAGACCCGTGGGCACGAACGTGCCGCTCGCACAAGTCGGATCGGCGGAACTGCCGCGCGCGACGTAGCAACGCTGATCGAGATCGCGCGTGAACGTCGGCACGCGCAGGCCGAAATCGATTGTGAACTGGTCGTTGAAGAAGTCGCCGATATAGCGAATGCTTGGTTGGCTCAAGCCAGCGATCGACAAGCGATTGCGCTTCTGGAACACATCGCCTGCAAGCGTGAGGATTGGATCGGTCCCAACCTCATCCTTGCCGCCCCACACGTCTTCCGGATCGCCACTGGCGTCGAGCAACCCGTACTCGCCGGTCTGGCGGTGGCGCCCGGTCTCCCAAGTGTAGCCGAAGATGATGCGGTTGGTATCGTTGATGTCCCAAATCAACGAACTGTTGATGGTATAACGGATCGTGTTGGTGTTGCTGGGCGAATAGAGTCGCACCGTGTCGCGGGTGTCGCAATCGCCGTTGAGATCGACGCCCGCTGTAGTGCCATTGAACACCGTACAGGCTGGGTTGACCGATGCACTGTTCGCGATCCCGACGACGCCCGCACGAAGCCGATTGTCGGTCTCCGAAATCGTCGAAGTGCCGCCGCCATTGGCCAATACGTACTGGATCGCGGGGTCGAGCGTGAACGTCAACGCATCAGTAAGCGAGAAGCGCGACTGACCGCGGATGTTGCCCGTATTCGACGGATTGATGCGCAACCCATAATAGTTGGTGCAGCTTGACGGGTTGGCGGGGTTGTCGTTGGCGCTGAAGAACGTGCCGGCGCCGGCGGCGCTCGATCCGTCATTGTCTGCAACACCAGCTGTCGGCGCGTCGCGCGTGCAGGTGTCCAGGTTCTGCACATTCTCGCCGCCGCTGAACGCCCACTCCGCGAAGCTGCCTTGCCGATAGAAGGCGTTGCGGTTGCGGTTGTAGTGGAACGACAGACTCATGAAGTCGTCGCCCTGGAGCGGCTGATAGAGCCGCCCGTTGAACTGAATCTTCTCGAGATCACCGGGGCCGACGAACTGATCGTAAGTCTGGTACGACACCGAGGCGAAAGCGCGCGTGCCCCAGGGGCCAATGGCGCCGCTATCCACCATCGTAAATAGGCGGCGGAAGTCATTGCTGCCGATGGAAGGCTGCAGCAGCACGCCGAACTCTTCATCCGGCGTGCGCGTGACATAATTCACTGTGCCGCCCGTCGCGGAAGCCGTCGGGCTGTCGGTGTCGGTGGTGCCGACATTAACGGTGGCGCGGTTGATGAGTTCGGGGTCGAGCTGCTGGTTGGAGAAAATCGCGTAGTTTCCGGTGTCGTTCAGCGGCACGCCATCGAACGTGAGCGAGATGCGCGGGCCATCGAAGCCCCGCAGTCGCAAATTGCCGCCCGAAGAGCCAAAGGCGTCGTTGTTGGTGAAGCTGACGCCTGGAATGAGGTTCAGCGTATTGAGGATGGTCTGACCCGGCGCCTGGCTCTCAATGTACTCCTCGGTGACCGTCGAACGCGCCTTCGGTGCGCTCTCCGCAACGATCGCCCCGTCGACAGAGCGGCGTACGCCCTGGACGACGATCATTTCCTCCTCTTCCTGGATCTGCGAGGCCGTCGACTGTGCGTGCGCGACGCCGCCAGACGAGATCGTGAGCGCCGTCAGCGCGGCGCCCGAAAGAAACTTCTTGGAGAACATGGCCAACCCCCACGCAGCGGAGCGCCCACCGCCCCCGCCTGCGCACGTCGGCTGCTAGCGTGCCGTTTCGACAGAGTCTTTAAGATTTTGTGAACAAAATGCTGCGTCGCGGCGAACTATGGCCCTTTCCCAATGCCGGTCTCCTATTGCGCCCCGCGCTCTGTTCATCAACAGCCGAGGAGAGCCCCACCGAACGCGGGCCGTTGTGCTTCGAGATCAATATGTTAGCGGCTCAAGCAAACACACCTCTGCCCCGTGCATCTGAGCCGTCGCAGTACTGGGGCTGAGGCGCAACACTTCGCGACAATTTGCTGAAGCTAGACGTCATCGGAGCCTCCTTCTGCGCGGTGCGGGCCGCTTGGGCGCAAGGACGCCGAATCAGTCTGAATCCGACAATACTTGCGGCCCGCCCGCCCAGATCCCTAGGTTGCGCACGCCATGGCCGAACTTCGTGCACACCCCTTTTGGTGGGAGCGGGATGCTATCCCGGGCTTTGCACTGATCGGCGCCGCCGCTCTCTCATTCCTGCTGTCAAACTCGGCATTCAGCGAAATCTGGAAAGGTCTCCTCGCCAGCCCCGTTGTCCTGATGCTGCCCGGTTACGAGTTGGCTTCGACCCTCAAGGGCATGGTCAAGGACGCGCTGATGGCGGTGTTCTTTCTCTATGTCGGATTGGAGCTGAAGCGCGAATGCGTCGAGGGACCTTTCCGCAACGTCCGCGAGGCGGCGCTGCCGGCGCTGGGCGCGCTTGGCGGGATGGCTGCGCCGGCCTTGCTGTTCCTGCTGGTCGCGACCCAGATCGCTCCCGGCGCCGGTGAGGCATACACGCGCGGATGGGCGATCCCCACCGCCACCGACATCGCTTTTGCCATTGGGGTCTTATCGCTGTTGGGGTCCCGGGTGCCGGCGGGCCTGCGCCTCTTCCTGCTGGCGCTCGCCATCGCCGACGACCTCGGCGCCATCCTGGTGATCGCGCTCTTCTACTCTGGCGCCCTGGACATCGGCGCGCTGGCGACCTCGGCGGCGATTACCCTTGCGCTCTTCCTGCTCAACTGGCGCGGCGTGAAGGCGCTTACGCCTTATTGGCTACTCGCCCTGCTGCTTTGGGGCGCGATGGCGCAAACCGGCGTGAGCCCCACGCTTGCCGGCGTGCTCGCGGCGCTGGCGATCCCGATGCGGCGCTCCGACGGACGCTCGCCGCTCGTGGAAGCCGAACACGCGCTGAAACCTTACGTGCAACTGGGCGTCATGCCGGTGTTCGCGCTCGCCAGCGCCGGTGTCTCGCTTTCCGGCGTAGATGCGGGCGATCTCTTCCATCCCCTAGCGCTCGGCATCGCCGCCGGCCTCGTCATCGGCAAACCGCTCGGCATCCTGGCGCTCACCTGGCTCGGCGCCAAAATGCTGCGCCAACCCATGCCAGCTTCGCCAATGGTCGTACTCGGCGCCGCCATGATCGCCGGCATCGGTTTCACCATGAGTCTTTTCGTCGGTGCGCTTGCATTTCCCGAAGACGCGCTACAAGCCCCGGTTCGCTTCGGCGTGTTGGGGGGCTCGCTGATTTCGGCGTGCGCTGGACTGTTGTTGTTAGCGGCGACGCTACCCAAAACGTCAGGTACTGGCGGCTCCGCCGTGCTCGCCGAATGTGAAACCCGCGCCGAGACTGAAGGCGTGTTGGAACCCAGGTAGCGCTTTGCCCTTCCCTTTCGAGTTCATCCTGTTCGCCACCACGCTTCTGGGTGTTGCGCTGCTTCACCATCGCACGCTCACGGTCGCGCTGGTCGGGCTCGCGAGCGTGGTCGCCTACAAGCTCGCGTTCAGCGACTTCCATGGCGATATCGGCTTCGGCGGCCTCGGCGCCCACCTCGCGCACGAGTGGGTGACGGTCGCCAATCTCGGGCTCTTGCTGCTAGGTTTTGCGCTTCTGTCGCGCCACTTCGAGCAAACGCAGCTGCCGGAATTGGCGCCAGACATCTTGCCCGACGATTGGACCGGCGGCCTAGCCCTGCTCGCGCTCGTGTTCGTCGGCTCGGCGTTTCTCGACAACATCGCCGCGGCACTGATCGGCGCCACCGTCGCGGCGCACGTCTATCGCAAGCGCGTGCACATCGGCTTTCTTGCCGCCATCGTGGCCGCCGCGAATGCCGGCGGCTCGGGTTCTGTCGTTGGCGATACGACAACGACCATGATGTGGATCGCTGGCAAGAGCCCGCTCGACGTGCTGCACGCTTATGTCGGCGCCGTCGCGGCGTTTGCCGTGTTCGCGATCGCCGCCGCGCTGATGCAGCAGCGCCACGCGCCGATCCTCAAACACGATGTCGGCGGCATCGTCGTCGATTGGGCGCGCGTTGGAGTCGTGGTGTTCCTGTTGGCGAGCGTTGTCGGCGCCAACGTCGCCGCGAACTTGTTTGCGCCACAGCTGCTCGACACTCTGCCCGTTATCGGTGTGGCTTTGTGGGCCGCACTTTTGCTCGCCGCGCCGTTGCGCGCACCCGATTGGAAAGTGCTGCCAGAGAGCATCAAAGGCGCGGCGTTTCTGCTCGCGCTCGTTGTCACCGCCTCGCTGATGCCGGTTGAGCGCTTGCCCCCGTCGTCGTGGGAGTCGGCGTTTGCGTTGGGCTTTGTCTCGGCGGCATTTGACAACATTCCACTCACCGCGCTGGCGCTGCAACAAGGCGGCTACGATTGGGGCGTGCTGGCCTACGCGGTCGGCTTTGGCGGCTCGATGCTGTGGTTCGGCTCCTCAGCGGGCGTTGCGGTGTCGAACCTCTTTCCCGAAGCGAAGTCCGCGATCGCGTGGCTGCGCGCCGGCTGGTTCGTGCCGCTGGCCTATGTCGTCGGCTTCGCCGCTTTGATGCTGGTGATGGGCTGGCGCCCGCAACCCTGAAACAACAAGCGGCCGCGCCCCTAAAGACGCGGCCGCGAGCGTCGGTTAGTGGCGTCTCCTCCCCGAAACGCGACCGCCATACGACGCTTCGATGACGGCCGCCGCCATTGGAGGATTTTCCGCGTGGCGGTCAAGGGGTACGTTGCGCGTTAAGCCTTCAGCATGGCGGCGACAGCGCTAACCAAGGTCGCGCGCGGCGCTTCTTGCTGCACCTGCTCACGGGCCTGGGCGTAGGCTTCGCGGTCCTCGCCGAGCCCCGCCGCAATGCGTTCGCCCAGCTTCAAATCCTTAAGCGTCACAACGCCCTTCGCCAGTTCGTCGCCGCCCTGGATCACCGCGACCGGCGCGCCGCGCTTGTCGGCGTATTTGAGCTGCGCCTTCATGCCGCCGGCGCCGAGATAGGCTTCGGCGCGAATGCCGGCGGCGCGCAATTCGTTCGCCATCGCCAGCGCATCGCCCACGCGCGCCTGATCCATGACTAGTACAACCACAGGTCCGTCGGCTTCCGCGGCCTCCTGCGCTTGCAGCGCCGCCGCCAAGCGCGACACGCCGACAGAAAAGCCAGTCGCGGGAATGCGCTCACCGCGGAAGCGCGCGACGAGATCGTCGTAACGCCCGCCGCCGCCGACCGAGCCGAAGTTAGCGCCGCCCTCCCCGATCAGCTGCGCTTCAAACACGGCGCCCGTGTAGTATTCAAGGCCGCGGATAATTGAGGGATCGATGCACCACTGATCGTCCCCTACGCCAAGCGAACACAGGCACTCGTAGATCTGCCTAAGCGAATCAATGCCCGCTGATCCGCTGGGCGTGTCTTCCAGTGCTTCGCGAAGCGTTGCCAATGTCATTGAATTGGTTGGCCCCGTAGCACCCGTGACCTCGGTGTAGAGAACACCGAGGGATTCTGCGTCCTGCTTCCAACTAACTGACGTGAATTGGATGATCGACTCCACTTCAGCGGGTTTCAGCCCAGCACCTTGAGTGAAATCACCGGACTCGTCCTTGCGACCTGCGCCAAGTAGTTGACGGACACCTCCAATTCCCAGCCGATCTCTTTTGTCGATTGCTCGCATGACTTGAAGGCGCTTCGAGTAGGCCTCTTCGCGCAATCCGAGTTTTTCAAAGAGACCTTCAAGCAGCCTTCGGTCATTTACGAATATGCGATACCCGCCGCGCTTCACTCCCGCCGCTTCCAGCGCCGCGCACGCCATCGCGATCATCTCGGCGTCGGCGGCGGGTGAGGCGGAGCCCACCGTATCGGCGTCGCA
>CAYRHK010000108.1:0-7879 GCA_964423825.1 uncultured Terricaulis sp.
CTCGATCGAGAACGCCCACAGCACCACCGTGTTGACTACCCCGACCGCGTCGCGAACCCAACTTGGCATCGGCGTGTCGGAACGGATCGCTTCGGTCTCAAGCGCCAGCGCCGCCAGGCTCACCAGCACGAGGAGGATGATCAATCCTGAAAAAAAGTTGATCCCGCCCGGCTCGTCGGGTTCGAGCCAGTCGTGAACGTAAGCCTTTGCCGTTGCATGCTTGCGTTTGATAAGCGCCATAGGACGAGTTTTTTACGGGTCGCGAAGTCGACGACAACCCCGTTCACGCGGGGGAGGAAAGCTTTAGGCCGGCAATCCCCACAACAATGAGCGCGATCGAGCCCAGCCGCACCGCGTTGGCGCTCTCTGAGAATAGCATCATGCCCAAGAGCGCCGCGCCCACCGCGCCGATGCCAGTCCACACGGCGTAAGCCGTGCCGATCGGCAGCACCCGCGCCGCCTGCGCCAGCAAAACCATGCTGATGATCATCGCGCCGACAACGACCGCACTAGGCACGGGCCTAGTGAAACCGTCAGCATACTTGAGTCCGACGGCCCAAACGATTTCGAAGAGACCCGCCAAGCCCAGCATAATCCACGCATTCATGGCGCGCTCCTCAATAATGCGACAGAAGCCCGCCATCGACGGCAAGCACTTGGCCGGTGATGTAGGAAGCGGCTGGCGAACAGAGAAAGAGCACCGCCGGCGCCAGCTCCACCGGCTCGCCCCAACGGCCCAAGGCGGTGCGCTCCTTCAGCCAATCCGCGATCTTCGGGTCAGCCGCGCTTTGCGCATTCGCATCGGTTCGAAAGAAGCCCGGCGCGACGCCATTGACGTTGATGTTGTACGGCCCGAGTTCGGCGGCGAGCGCGCGCGTTAGCCCATCGAGCGCCGCCTTGCTGACGCCATAGACCGGGTCGCCGGGGTTCGCGATTGATCCTGCTACCGACGAGATGTTGACAATGCGTCCTGCGATCTTCGCATCGATCATGCTCCTGGCGGCGCTTCGCGCCAGTTCGAGCGGTGCGATGACATTTCCTTCGAGTAACGCGCGCGCCGCCGCGCCGTCGCTGTCGAACAGCCCGCGCCTGTCGCGCAGGCCGACATTGTTCACCAGAATGGAGAGCGGCCCGTTCGTGGCCTCGATATGGGCGAGTGCGCGCTCACGCGCCTCGGCGTCAGTGACGTCGAACGCGATCACCCGTGCCTGCCCACCTGCCGCCCCAATCGCGGCCGCAGCAGCCTCGGCACGCGGTTGATCGCGCCCGTTGACCCAGACATGCGCCCCCGCCTCAGCTAACGCCTGCGCGGCGGCAAGCCCCAAGCCGCTGCTGGCGCCGGTGATCAACGCGTTGTGACCGGAGAGATCGAAGGGCTTCATGTTCTTGCATCCAATGCTGCAATCGGCGCATGCGCTTTGCTCCATGCGATCAGCCGCGCGTCCGATGTTGCAAGCTGCGCGCCCAAGCGCACCGATGTCGCCGCGATGAAGCGGTCGGCGGGGTCGTTGTGCAAATCAGGGAGACCTACGGCAAGCGCCGCCATCGTACCGTCAACCGCAATCTCCTCGATGCCTGCCGCCAAAATGTCGCCGCGCCATAGTTCAACTGGTTGGCCGAGCGCATAGCGGCCCTTCCTCACAAGCAACGCCACCTCCCAGACAGACACCGCTGAGAACTTCGCCTCATTCTTACTGATCGCCGTCTCGATGGCAGCACGCGCCTTGCGCCCCATGCGGGCGCTACCCCCCGAGATCCATAACAGCGCATTGGTGTCGAGCAGCAGCAACACTATTGGCCTGAGTTTTCTTCGTCGGCCGTCCACTCCGAGGGGTCGATCACCGGCTCGTCGAGGTCCACGTCCCCGATCGGGTAGACCATCCCCTTATGCATCCCGAAAGCGGGCCTGCGCGTCTTGGCTTCGTTAGGCGCGGGCGCAAGCTGCGCCACCGGCTTGCCGTTCTTGGTGATCACCACCGGCTCGCCGCTGGCGGCCACTTCGTCCATCAGCGCCAGGCACTTGGCCTTGAACTCGGAGGCCGACATCGTCTTTGTAACCATGGTCATGACTATGGTCATTTAGAGGGCCCGCGTCAAGGGCGGGAGCTTTACCCGCGCGCAACCACAATGGCGGCAATCGCAAATATCAAGAACGCGACCGCAATGGCTATACGGGCAGTTGTAGGCGCAGGCGCAACGGCAGCGGGCAGGTCAGCACCGCAGAAACGACATGTAAAGCCTCCGACCGGACCACCTCGGCGCAGGCGGGGCATCTCCGGGCAAAGCGTTGCTCCAATGCCCTTTTCTCAAGCCCTCGCGAGTTGGGAGGTTGGCCCAATGCAGCGAGAACACCCTGCGGCCCAAGTGCAAAGCCCCAAAGGCCCCAAACCCAGAGGCTCAGCCCCTTGCCCGACGCGATGAGCGCGGCAGCGAGCGCGCAAACCAGCCAAATGACGGCAGCCACAAGCCACATTATCGCAAAGGACGATAATCCATCGTCGCGATCAAGCCCTGGCTAAAGCAGCGTGTGCGTCGCTGTGTGACCGTCGTCACAGCAACAGGGTAAGGGGCAGGTTAGGTTAGCTCATCGAAGCAAACCGCTTCGAGTTGAGGAGCCAGACCAATGACCAAGTTTTTCGCCCTGATCGCCGCCTGCGCCGTGTTCGCACCAGTCGCCTACGCACTGATGAACCAAGCGTCGCAGATCGTCGCCTGATCGGCCCCGACCCAGTCTCAACCCATTTCGAAAGTTAGTCCGATGACCAAGTTGTACAGCCTCTTCGCCGCGCGTGCGGCAGCTCAGAAATTCGCCCCCAATTGATGGCAGTCGCTCTGCGAATTTCTCAGCTAAAGCCGCACGCCAATATCAATTTGGCCAGCGTCCTTTCGAACCAGAAATTCGAAGTCCGCACGATCCGACCCGAGTCGAATTTCTGGTTCGGGACGCTGGGCGCAGCGTTCGTTCCGTTGGCCTACGCGCTGATGAACCAGGCCGCGCAAATCGTCGCGTAACCAACCCCCCGAAGCCCGCGCCAAACGGGCTGACATGAAGAAGCCGCCGAGGATGCTCCCCCTCGGCGGCTTTTTTTGTTGTTTGTGCTACTGCGGAGGCGCTGAAGTTGAGATCGGCGCAATCACGCCGCGCCGCCAGCGTTCACGATTGACCGCGACCGCCGAACGCACATCGACCTCACCGGCGCATGCAAAGCTTGCTTCGCGCACCTGATCGGCGCCGCGCACTTCGGTGACCGCGCACCCCAGTTCGCCCAGCACCGCATCGCCCGCCGCCCGCCACACCGGCTCGGAGGCGCTGCGATCGACAGCGTGAATTGTATAATTGCTGGCGAGCAGCTGCCCCAACGGGCGCGGATCGCCGCGTTGGATCAGCAGCGTCCGATCGGTCTCGTGGAACCAGACCTGATAGCGTTCGGCGCCGACCATGACATCCGCGTCAGGCCAGGTGGCGGGATAGCTCAGCGTGCGTTGTGTCGACGCGCACGCGCTCAACGCAAAGAGGCCGAGGCTAAGTAGCAACGCCAAGCGCATGAGATGTCTCCTCTCGCGCCAAAGTTAAGCCAGCGGCAGTGTCGAAATCATGGCTCGCGCGCTTAACCACGCTCTGCACCAGTTTGGCGCAAGCCTTGCCCCAAAAGCAGAGAAACCGGAGCTTTGTTCGCGGTTTCGACCGCCGAAAGCGCCCCGTCCGCGTGGCATGCATCGTGCTCCTCGCCTCCTGCATGAACAGGCGGGCCCAATGGGGGAACCGCCGCGAACCTCAAGGGCGAAACCCATGGCTAACGCCACAGACCTCCATGTCGGCAAGCGGCTCCGCCGTCGTCGCCGGCTTTTGGGCCTCACTCAGCAACAGCTGGCTGAGTCCATCGGCATCCGCTTTCAGCAAATTCAGAAGTATGAGTGCGGCGCCAACCGCGTCACCGCGAGCCGCTTGTACGAACTCGCTGTCGCGCTGAACGTGCCGGTCAACTATTTCTTCGAAGGCCTGCAAGTGGCCGCCGCGCCCGCGACCGACGGCTCGCCCGCCGCGCCGGCCAACGATCGCGATTTGATCGCCGCTGACGTGCTCAGCCAGAAAGAAACGCTCGAGCTCATCCGCGCTTACTACAAGCTCGGCGAGCGCCCGCGCCGTCGCTTGCTCGACCTCGCCAAGGCGCTGCAAGACGAATCGACCGACGCGGCTTAAAGCAAAACGCTCATACCAACGCGCGTGGGGAAGACGAGCGGGCTCGCCAGCAACGGCGGGCCTGCTTTTCTTCGGCGCTAGATCATGTGCGTCCGCGCGGCGGCGATCTGCTAGCGTGCGCGTGCAAACGCCTTTTCCGCCAATCGCATCACTTCGTCGGCGTGACAAAGCGCGGTCCCGGGCCGAAGCAGAGCCGCCGCTCCGGCGGCCAGCGCGTAGCCGAGGGCGACTGGCAAGGCGTGGCCGCGGTCGAGCGACCAGACGAGAGCGCCCAGAAAACTATCGCCAGCGCCAACAGAACTGGCCACGGGCACAGGCACGGCAGGAGCATTCCAGGCTTCATCCGCCGTCACGAGAATGGCGCCGTCGCTCCCGCGTGAAAGCGCTACGACCTCTGCTCCGCCTGATGCGATCACACCGCGTGCAGCATCAAGTGCGCTTTGCTCATCATCGAGCGGCGCACCCACGAATTCACTCAACTCACGCACATTCGGCTTCACCAGGTAGACGCCTTCCCGCAGTCCATGGCGCAGGGCGTCTCCAGATGCATCGAGTACAAAACGCGCGCCGACGTCTTTTGCCATTCTGGCGAGGCGCGCGTGAGCGTCCGCAGGCGCACCCGGAGGCAAGCCGCCGCTGGCGACAATCCAGCGCGCCGCGCTCATGCTCGCCATCGCGGAAAGGAGTGCATCAAAGGCGACGGCGCACAGTACTGGACCCGGCAACACGAAGCGAAACTCGTTTTCGGTCTCGGTTTCTCGCACGGTAAAATTCTCACGTGTCACGCCATCGACTCGGACAAGATGGCTCACTACGCCTTCCGCCTGCACGAGTTGTTGGAGGTACTGCCCGATTGGGCCGCCGGCGGGGTACACCGCCGTGACATCGCCCCCAAGACGCGAGATGACGCGCGCGACGTTGATCCCGCCACCGCCAGGGTCTCGCCGCTCAGCGTCGCAGCGCAGCTTATGGACCGGCGCAAGCTTTGCGACAGACGTGTAGATATCTACGGCTGGATTGAGCGTGATGGTGACAATGGCTGACATAGTGCTCGCCTTGTGGCCTCAGCGCCGTGCGCCCTGCCGATGGCTAGTCTGGATCTACCGATAAAACTCGACCCGCCGATCCCTGAAGAATCCCCACGCCGCGCGGTGGCGATCCAAAAAATCCAGATCGAATGTATGCGCCAGCACGCCTTCGTCCTCGCGCTCGAAGCTCTCCACCAAATCGCCGCGATGATCTGCGATGAAGCTTGAGCCATAGAAGCGCTGGCCGCTCGCTTCCGTGCCGATGCGATTGCTCGCCACCACCGGGATCACGTTTGAAACACTATGCCCCTGCATTGCGCGCCGCCACGGATCGCGGGTGTCGAGCGAAGCGTCGTGCGGCTCGGAGCCGATCGCGGTGGGATAGAACAGCACCTCCGCGCCCATCAGCGCCATCGCGCGCGCGCATTCGGGAAACCACTGGTCCCAGCAGATGCCCACGCCGATGCGCCCGTGCGCGGTGTCCCACACCTTGAAACCGGTATCGCCGGGGCGGAAATAGTACTTCTCCATATAGCCCGGCCCATCGGGAATGTGACTCTTGCGATATACGCCGAGGTTCTTGCCGTCCGCATCCACGATCACGACCGAGTTAAAGTATAGCGGCCCCTGCCGCTCGTAGATCGACACGGGGATGACTACGCCCAGTTCCCTGGCCACCGGCGCCAGCGCCTTGACGCACGGGTGCTTGTCGGCCTCGTACGCGGTCGCAAACCAGCGCTCTTCTTGGGTTGTACAAAAATACGGTCCCTGGAACAGTTCGGAGGGCAAGATCACCTGAGCGCCCTTCTTCGCGGCTGCGCGAACGAACGCCTCGGTCTTTTCGATATTCGCGTTCATGTCCTCGCCGTAGGAGGTCTGAATGGCGGCGACGCTGATCGTGCGGGTCATCACAAACGCCCCTGCACCGCCCAGGTCAGCGCCGCTTCGAGCCGATCATTGCCCCAGAACAATTCCTTGCCGGCGGTGACGAAGCTCGGCGCGCCGAAAATGCCAAGCGCTTGCGCTTCCTCCGTGACTGCGCGCAAGCCCGCCTTCACTTCATCGTCCTGCGCGCGATCGACGAAGGCCGGATCGAGCCCGGCGCGCCGAAGCGCTTCGGCGGCCGCCAGCGGATCGGAGATGTCGTGCCCTTCGCCGAACTCGAGCTGGTAGACTGCTTGCGCAAAGCGCGCGCGCAGCGGGCCTTCGAGCGCCGTCGCCAGCCGCGCACACAAGAGGCCGTTCTGCGGGAACGGCTTCGGCAAGGTGAACGGCAGATCGAGCGCCGCACAGGTGCGGGTCAGATCGCGCACCATGTACTGGCCCTTCACCGGATAGAGATTGAACGGCGTGTCGTTCATCCCCTGCGCCGCAAACACCGGGCCCAGCAGGAACGGTCGCCACTCGACGGTGACGCCGCGCGCTTTCGCCAGGGGCTCGATGCGCATTGCCGCGGGGTAGGAATAGGAGGAGGCGAACTCGAACCAGAATTGTACTGTCGGCGTCGTCATGCCGGCTCCTGTTGCGTGATGCAGTGAAACGAACCGCCGCCGGTGAGGATGGCGTGCGAAGACAACCCGACCACTTTGCGCCCTGGGAATAGCGGCGCCAATGCATTGACGGCATCGTCGCCTGTGCCCGAATAGACCGGAACCACGACCGTGGTGTTGCCGATGATGAAGTTCATGTGGCTCGCGGGCACGACATCGTCGTCCTCATCGGTCACCACTCCGGGAGACGGAATGCGGACCACTTCGAGCTTGCGCCCGCGCGCGTCGCTCATCGCCGCCAGCGTGAGCGCGATCTCCTCCATCACATCGAAGTTGGGATCGTCGCGCGACAGCGCCGTCTGACAAACAACGCGCCCCGGCGCAACGAACCGGGCGAGATTGTCGACGTGGCCGTCGGTGTGATCGTTCATCAGGCCCTCGTCGAGCCATAGAATTTTCTCAACGCCGAGCGCCTTCCTAACCGCAACGTCCGCGCCCTCTTCGGTCCAGTGCGGGTTGCGATTGGGATTGAGCAAACACTGGCGCGTGGTGATCAGCGTGCCCTCGCCATCCATCTCGATGGCGCCGCCCTCCAAGATGAAGTCGTGGCGCCGGTACACGGCGCCAGCCAGAAGCGCGAGCCGCGCGCTTACTTCGTCATCGTGCGGGAGCTGATATTTGCCGCCCCATCCATTGAACTGAAAGCCGAGTGCTGCGCCATCGGCGGTGAAGATCGGGCCGGTATCGCGAAACCAGATGTCGCCGAATGCGCCGGCGATTACCTCTGCATTTCTGCCGAGCGCCAATTTTGCCGTCGCTTCCGCCTCGCGCCCGTGCGCCAGCACTTTGACCTTGTCACCGGCGCCTCCATCAGCGAGCGCGCGCACCATAGCCGCGACCTCGGCGCGGGCCGGCTCCAGGTCCTCGCCCCAAAGATCCGCCGCGGACGGCCACGCCGTCCAAACGGTCTTGTGCGGCGCCCACTCGGCGGGGATTGAGAGATTCGAGCTCATGGCGGACCCCATAACCCAAAGCGCCCCTACCAGATAGACACTCGCCTCCCCAGCGCAAGCGAGCCGGCTTCTGGCGCGCGCAGGTGGGATGGGCTAAGAGCGGACGGGGGATTTCGACCGACAGATGCAGCCCTTCCGAGCCGCCTT
>CAYRHK010000109.1:0-7877 GCA_964423825.1 uncultured Terricaulis sp.
CAGGGACGCAATGCCGCGTGCGGTAAGATTTCCGTCAGAGTCGCGGCGCGCGGATCGGAGGACGCGCGCGCATAGGGCGGTGCGGCGAAGGCAAGCGACTCGCCCCACTCGTGGGCGCCGATGTTGGCGCGTGCCAGCCGCGGGTCGAGCGCTATAATGCGCGCGCCAACCGGATGGGGAGCGCGCATCGCATGAGCCGAGCCCAAGCGGCCGCGCAAAAAACCGGAAAGATCATACTCGCCGGGCGCCGCCAGCACGCAGCTTCGCGCTTGAACAATCTCCCATTCGCCACCGGCTTCAATCGCGAACGCATTGGCGCCGTTCAGCACCTGCTCCACGCTGACGCTGACAAGAGCGCCATTGTACAACTTGACCCGCACCTGGTTGGCGTCATCCCAGCGATCGACGGGGCCGGGCCAGAGCGCCCACACCAACTCGCCCATTGCAGCCGGCTGTAGCGCGAGCGCGCGTTGGCTCGGGGTCGCGCCGGCGAAAACCTCATGGCTCCCAAGCCATGGCGTCGCCGACACCGCGACCAGCGGCCGATCGTCGCTCTCGGCGCCTGGCAGCGGCGGCAGATCGAGAACAGCGAATGCCGGCGTCGACGCTTGCGCGGGCGTTGGGGGCGCACCAGGATCGATAAGGCGCACGGCGGGGAGGGTTGCCGCACGCACACGCTGCAGAGAGAGTGCGGCTAGATCGCCCTCTTCGATGCGCGTGATTTCAAAGACGTCGACACCCCCGGCAAAGGTCACGCGGTCGCCAGGCTCCAGGCCCAGGCGCGCCGGACCAAGCGAGAGGTTCATGATTTCCGAGCGGGCGCGCTGATCTGCCAGCAGGCGCTGCGCCATTGCCTCGGCGGCCTCTGGTTCAATCACCAACGGCGCCTCAACGCTGATAACGCCGCCTTCGGCGCCGTCCACGCGACGCGCGCTCACTGCGCCAATACGATGGTCGAGCGCGGCATCGATGAAGCGCACGCGCGCTTCGATCGCCAATTCGGCTGCGTCACCGCGCAGCGCGAGCGGCGCGGCGGCGGCATCTGCCGTCAATTCAGCCACGCCTATGTCTGCAACGGCGGCGCCGCCTCGCGGAAAAAACTCGATCGCGCCGACATGCTCGCGCGCGGCGAAGTCGTATGCCGCCATCAGCGGCTCGATCGCTGCGCGCGCACTTGCTGGCGCGTCCACGACATACCCGCTAACGGCGCCGACGAGGCGGGTTGCATTCGCGGCCACGTCGGCGCGCGCGCTCAATTGCGCAACCACGTCGCTGAGTTCGGATAGTCCGGCGCGACCGTTAAGCCAATGCCCGAGGCGCCAAGACGGCGCGTCACCCCACACGTCGGCGCGCCCCGGAAACGCTGGGTGGGGAGCGCATCCCAACACCACAACATGATCTCCTCGATCATGCGCCTGCCGTTCACGGGCGACGTCGGATTGTTGGCGCCGTCCTCTCGCCAATAGTCGAGATAGGCGTCAAGCGTGCGCCGCTGAATGAGATCGTCGCGCGCGCGAGTCGAATAAGGCGGCGCCGCGCTCTCAGCACTCTTCTCGTCGCTGAACAAGTTCGGCGCGTTGGCGCCCTTGTCGACGGCCGGACAACCGAGTTCGACCAGCCAAATGGGTTTTGAATGCGCGACCCATTCGGTGGGCGTCGGCTCCCTCACGCCGCCCGGACGGTTGTAGTGCGCGCGACTCCAGAAGTTGCGCAGATCCTTGGCGCGATAAATCCATGGCTCGTTGTGAGCGCCGTCGCCGATGGCGGTGCGCGACTGCTCGTCGCGGTCGGCGTCCGACGCGTAATACCAATCGTAATTCTCGCCGGCTTCGATGCGTCCCTTCAGATAGTCGCGGTTATAGATGTTCGGCGCCAATCCGGCATCGGCATGCGCGCTCCCTTCTCGCCAGTCGCTCAGCGGCGGATACCAGTCGACGCCCACCGCATCGATGTTAGGGTCGGCCCAGAGCGGATCGAGATGGAAGAAAACGTCACCTGTGCCATCTGACGGCTGGTGCCCGAAATACTCGCTCCAATCGGCGGCGTAGGTGAGTTTGGCGCTCACCCCCGCAAGCGCGCGCACCTCTGCGGCGAGCGACTTCAGCGCCGCAACGGCGGGGTAGGTCGAGGCACTGTCGCGCGCGGTGGTGAGTGCGCGCAACTCGGAGCCGATGATGAAGTAGTCGACGCCGCCCGCAAGCGCCGCGAGCTTGGCGTAGTGCAGTATGAAGCGGCGATAGGACCATTCGGCAGGACCGGAATAGCTGGGCAAGCCGAAGCTCGCGGCGAAGTCGTCCGCGGCGGCGGCGCCGAAGAACGCAGCCACTTGTGCCGCCGCAGCGCTGGTCTTGTCGGGCGTGCCGACTTGTCCGGCGGCAGGATGAAGACCGATCCGCCCGCGCCAAGGATACGGCGGTTGCGACCCGGCGCCGTAGGGGTCCGGCAGGGCGTTGCCGTGCGGGATATCCATCTGCATGAAGGGATACAGCCCAACCTTGTAGCCGCGCGCTTTCAACTCAGCGATCGCTTGCTTGACACTGTCGTCGCTCGGGGTTCCCCCGTAGGCAGGCGCGCCATCATAGAGGCTGACAAGTCGCGCGCTGCTGCGCGTGACGGCGCCCGCGGCCCAAGTCTTTGGACTGGTATCCTTGACGGCGATCTCAACGCCGGGCTTGATCGTGCAGTGACCGCAGCGCAGGTCGTCACCGAACCACGAGACCACAAGAAGAACGGTCTCGCAGTTCGGAAAATCCGCTTTCAGTTGGTCGAGCGACACAAGCACATTGGCGCGCTCAGATTCGGCGTGAACGTTCTCGGCAGTCTGCTGACCTTCGCCCGCCTTGCGATGAACCGGCTCGGTAGCGTACACGAACTCGCCGGCGCCAGGGATAAGACACACGCCCCTGACGCGCTCCTCGAAGCGCGTCCCCTCATGCGTTGCCGGGCGCACGATCTCGAATGACAGTTGCGGAATGGCGTTGCCGAAATCGGCGAGCGGCAAGTCCTCGAACACAATGTAAGCGAGACCGCGATAGGCCGGGACGTTGTCTGCGCCCTCGATCGCTTCGATCAAAGGATCGGGCGCCTGATCCTCGCCGCCCCGGTACAGGCGCCAGGCCAATTTCGAAAGGTCGAGGCTCTCGCCATTGGCCCAGACCCGCCCGATGCGCGCGATCTCGCCTTCGCAGAGACCAACCGCGAATGAGAGCGAGTAGGTGTAGTTCTTGACCTTGGTGCTGGGCGCGCCGCCTTTGCCGCCGCCGGAGGAAATCTCATCGACGCTGACATGTTCCTTGAAGCGCGCCGCCCAGACCACCTGACCGGCGATGCGCACGCGGCCGAATACGCTCGGCATTGACGCGCCTTCCGTCGAAGCCTGCAAATGCAGGTCGCTCAGGCGCGCACCTTCGATGGTGCGGCTAGATCCAAACAACGCCTGGTCGATGCTGCGCCCAAGGTAGGCGCCGCCGATGCGCCCAAGCGTTGCGCCGATGGTTCCGAACATGCCGGGCAGAGAGGCGCCAAGCGCGCGGCCTGCGGTGGAGAGAACTAACTCAGCCATGGGCTCACTTCAGGAAACGAGAACGCCGCCGCGCAGCGCTGGCGCCACCAGGGCGCGAAACGCGAGCGCACCACGGCCCTGCCCCAATACGCGTGTATGAGGACCTCCTCTTCATCGAGGATCGCGGCGTGCTTGGCAGGCGCGCTCGCGTTCATGCGAAACAGCAGAACGTCGCCCGGCGCGGCGGTTGCGATATCGGTTTCATTGAGATAGCGGCGAGCCGCGAGCAGCAAGGTTTCCTCGCCACTACGTTCAGCCCAGTCCGGCGTGTAGGGCGGCGCAACCTCCGGCTCCGCGCCGTAGAAGACGCGCCAAACGCCACGCACCAATCCCAGGCAATCGCAGCCGACGCCCTTGGCGCTCGCTTGATGCTGATATGGGGTGCCAATCCATGTTCGCGCTTCGGCTAGAAGCGCTGCACGGGCAGTCATGAAAAGCGCGAACTCCCGTCAAGCGGCTGATCGGGCGCGGGACCCGCCTGTACTGCGTCATTGCCGGGCATGTGGGGGAAGCCGCGGAAGTTGAGCGAATTGGCGAACTTCGCCCTGCAGCTCGCAAAACTCTTGTCGCAGCCGGCGGTGATGGTGAAAGTCGCGCCCACTACGAGCGCCTCGCCTGGCGCGTCGAGCAATTCCAGAATCGCATCGGCGCCCTCGCTGCGATGGGCGGCGATCTCGCCTAGCCCGCCGCCGGCCCACACCAGCGTGCCGCGCGCAAACCAATCGGACGCGAATGCGTCCAAACCGGAAGCCCGAAACGCATGCGTGCCCAGCACCGTCGTCACCGTTCCAGCGCCGCGATAAAGTGCGCCGCCAACGTCCTTGCCGCAGCGCGCATCGCCGAGATCGGCATCGCAATAGCGCGAAAACACGCGCCCCATCGCCACGTTGAGCTGCGCCTGCAGTCCGCGCAATTCCGCCTCGAACGCGGTGACGCCGCGCCTGGCTTCGCCGATGCGGCCGGCGAAGAGATGCACGCGCTGGCCCACATCGCTCCAGTCGACGCGGTAGAGATCGACACGGGCGCCGTCCCAAAGCCCGCGAGCCAAGTCCGTTTCGGTGATCGCCGCGGACGAAAGCGCGCCGCTGACATGCGCGGTGTCAACGGCAAGATCGGCGGACTTCTCAATGGCGCCGACGCGCAGGCCAACATTCGGTTCGCAGGTCAAATCATCGAACACAAGCGCGCGGTCGTGATCGGTGAACGCGAACACGGCGCTATCGCGGCGCGTGACCTTCCACACGTGCGCGAAACTGGTCACGCCACTTGCGAGTTGCTCGCTCATCGAACTCGGGACGGTGCGCATCAGTCGACGATCTCGACCAGGGGCACGCTCAGGGCGCGCCCAGCGCCAAAGCCATCGAGCGACAATTCAAGGCGGTCCAGGTCGAATCGCACTGGCGTGTCGAACAGAAAGCCGGCGCTCACCGCGACGCCCGCAGCCGGCGCGGTCACGAATGTGACGACACCGGTGGTGGTGTTGAGGCTGAACGCGCTCGATCCGCTTTCGACGCCATTGAGCGCGACGCGCACGCTGCCGGCGACGGGCTTGGCGATCAGACGCGCATACGCTGGCGAGCCATAGGCTTTCACGAGTTGAAAGAGCTTGTTGGCGCCATCACCAACGCCGAGAGTCTGATCGGTTGGCGCAGGCGTCGCCGACGCCGCGCACGACTTGGAGTCGAAAGGATCGCGAAAGCGGAAACCGTGCAACTTGCCGCGTCGGGCTTCGAAAAACGCCAGCAGCACGTGCAACTCATCCAGCGTCCGCGCTGCGCCACCGATGTCATAGCGACGGCGTCCATGCGCCCACGGCGTGTTTCGCACTTCGCGTCCCGACCCCAGTGTGACGATGTCGACTCGCCGTTCGGGGCCGCCGCTGGCGCCGAGTGCGAACGCCAGGGGCAGCAATTCTTCGTGGAACACGCTCACAGACCGCGTCTCCCATAAGCGACCGCGCGTGCGAGCGCGGCGGCGATTTGGCCTTGATTGCGTGCAATGGAATTCGCGTCGGCGCCATTGGCGAAGTGGAAGTTGACGGTTACCGCACCGCCGCCAGAGCCGACGATCTCGCCAGCTTGGCGCGGCACGAACAGCTCTGGTCCGCGCTCTCCAACAAGGTAAGCGCCGCCGACATTGACACGTCCGCCATTGGCGCGCCCACCGAAGAACGAAGCGCCGCCGGTCTGCCCGAACAAGCGATTGAGCGCGAGCTTGGCGAGTTCTTCAAGGATGGACTTAACCAGCCGCTTGAACGAGACTTCGCCGCCAGTGGCGGCGCGCCCCAACGCGGCCGCGATGCGTTCGCCGGCGCGCTCGAAGGCGGCGCCGACATCGTCGGCGGCGGCGCGCGCCGGGCCTTGGGCGAACGCGCTCAGTACTGCGGACGCCTCCGAGAGCTGCGTCTGGAGATCCCCTGTGACTGGTGTTTCGTCTGCCATGTCATCGATCCGGATAAGTCTGCATCAGTTTGTTGAGTTCGGAGCGCTGAAGCGCTTCGCTGTGCGGGCGAGACGTCAGCGCGCGCCACTCCCATACGCTTAAGCGCCAAAACGCCTCCGGCGGCACTCCCATGAGCGCTGCTGTCGCCAGCATCGGCGCCCAAGGCGTGCCCTCAGATCGCATCGGAGAGCGCCGCCTGGAAGGCCTCGGCCACTGCGACCGCGGCAGCCTTCGGTTCGATGACGGCGCGCGCGAGATCGCTAACGCTCAACGGTTCGCCGGCGCCGGCTGTGAGCGCCGCCAACACGATGAGAATGTCCGACGCCGACAACGCACTCATGCGCTGCGCCAGTTCAGGCATGGATGCGACATCGAACGCCGCTTCCAGTTCCGCCAGTGCGCCAAGCGTTAAACAGAGGCGATGGAGGCGACCGTCGATGGCAAGCATCACCTCGCCGCGCGCCTTGTTGTGCGGTTCGCGCATCAAAGCGCCGAGAACGCGATTGCGCCCGCCGAAGCTAGCGTGATCGCGAAGGCGGCCTCGCCATCGTGATCACCGGAATAATCCAAGGCTTCGATCAGGAACGGTCCCGCCAACGTGCCGAATTCCGGGATGATCAACTGAAAATTCTTCGCTGCTTGCGAGAAGAAACCCTGCTGGATGAGCAGGTCAGAGCTCGCATCCTTGAAGACGCCAGCGCCGGAGACGCTTGCGGACTTCACGCCCGCCCCGGCGATCAACTCGCGCCAGGCGTTAGCGCTTTCTCCAGAGGTGCCGTCCACCGTACGCGCATTGAGCGAGATCGTCTTGGCGCGGATCCCCGCGACCGTCGCGAAGGTCTCCGGCGATCCGCCATCACCGATCTTGATAAGGACGTCGCGTCCCTTTTGTCCTGCCATGAACGAGGATTCCTTCTGCTATGCGGCTTCGGTGACGGCGCGAAGCCGTAAGACGCCGTGCGTGGTGCGGCCGTCGCCAGCGCGAAATACGTCCGCGAATTGCGCGAAGATGAATGTGAGCCTTCGGCCCGCGACGGTTAGCGTCGCATTGTGCAGCACTGAGCGAAGCGCGCCGATTACATCGAGCGCCTCGGCGCGACCGCCGTATCGAGACCACACGTGGAGCGTGACAAAGTGTTCCTGCGCTTCGACCGCGGCTGCTTCGATTGGGCGCGACTCGACGCGACCCAGCGTCACGTACGGGAAGACAACATCGGCCGGCGGTTCATCGTAGAAGCGCGCGGGATCACCCAACAGCGCTTTTACGCCTGCGTCGGCGAACGCCGCGGATCGGATCGCGGCTGCGAGGTCGCGGTCGGCGCTCATGTAGACTCCTCCTGGCAGTCAAGCGTCTGGCGCATCGCGCCGTCGTCGCGTACGCCGACAATCAACAGCACGCGCGCGCCCCAGAGCACCCGCCAACCTGTCCGCAGATCGGCGCGACGGTTGATGACAAGGCGATAACCGGACACGCCGCGTGCAGCGTCGAAGCCGGTGCTGACGCCGGCGTCCGAAGCTTCAATGGCGGCCCAGACATCGCCCTGACTAGTCCACCCGAGGGAGGCGCCGCCGATGTCATCGGGCGTGCGCGCGGGGCTTTGCAGCGTAACACGCGCGCTGCGTGCTCCGATTGCGTCGCTCATAGACGCAACGGCGCGAACGGCTTCGCCAGGGCGCGGGCGCCCTCGGGAAGCGCCGTACCGCCCTGCCTGGCTTCGTACAAGTTCGCGATCACCTGCAGCGCCGCGATCCGCAGGGCGACCGGCACCTCGGCGGGGGCGGCGGCGAACCCAGCTTCGTATTCGATCTCGATGCCGCCTGCGCTGCGCAAGGTCGCGGGCAACCCTGTGGCGAACACGAGTCGCGGACGGTC
>CAYRHK010000110.1:0-7866 GCA_964423825.1 uncultured Terricaulis sp.
GACAGCCGCTTTCTCGGCGCGCTGCTGCTCATGTCGCTCACCGAAGCGGCAATGCGGCGCACGGCGCGCCCCGCCGAGCAGCGGCGCCCTTTCCGCGTCTATGTCGACGAATTCCAAAATCTGGCGACGAAGTCCGCTGCCGACTTGCTGGCCGAGTGTCGCAAGTATGGCCTCTCGCTTGTGCTCGCCAACCAGAGCCTAAGCCAGCTCCGCAGCCATCGCGCAGACGCCGATGTCGCCGAAGCCGCTCTCGCGAATTGCGGAACCATCATTGCGTTTCGAGTGGGGCTCGCAGACGCTGTGTCGCTCGCCGCGAGCTGCGACCTCACGGCCGACCCGCGCGCGTTCACGGGCCTGGCGGTGGGCGAGATGATTGTACGCGCGCTGTGCGATGGCCGCCCCACCGCGCCGCAACAGGTCATGAGCCCAGCGCCGCTTGCGGCGCCTGCCGAAGGATGAGGGCTCAGCTTCGAGAAGATGGTGGGCGCGACAGGGATTGAACCTGTGACCCCTCCCGTGTGAAGGGAGTGCTCTCCCGCTGAGCTACGCGCCCGCCTGGCTAACAAGCGTCCGGCGAAGGGCGCGGACCATGCTTTGACGGCTCACCCGCGTCAAGCTGCCCCCACGCCCACCCCTTGACCAGGGCGGCCAATGGCGTGCAATTGAGAACCGTTCTCAATTATGCGAAGGTATCAAGCGTGTACCTCTCCCGTCGAAGCGTCCTTGCCGGCTCCGCTGCTGCTCTGGCGGCTTGCGCCGAGTCGAGGCGGCCGTTCGTGAACGTCTATTCCGCACGGCACTACGATTCAGACCGAGCGCTCTATGCCGCGTTCGAAGAAGCCACGGGGACCGCGGTGCGGGTCCTGCCGGCCAATGCCGAGCAATTGTTGGAGCGCCTGCGCGCCGAGGGCGACGCGACGGAGGCAGACCTGGTTGTCACGGCTGACGCCGGCAATTTGTGGCGGCTCAAGAGCGCGGGGCTGCTTCAGGCGGTGACCACGCCGGCGTTGGAACAGGGGGTCCCCCCGCGCCTGCGCGATCCCGAGGGCGCCTATTGGGGTTTCACGAAGCGCGTGCGCGTGATCGTCTATCGCAAGGATGCGGTACAACCCGACGAGGTGGCGTCTCTCGATGATCTTGCGAACGCGCGCTTTCGCGGACAAATCGTGGCGCGCAGCTCCACAAACGTATACCAACTCTCGACGCTCGCCTCGCGCATCGAACGATTGGGCGCTGAGAATGCGCGCGCGTGGGCGGCCGGCGTGCGCGCCAATTTCGCACGGGATCCGCAAGGCGCCGACACTGATCAAATCAAGGCAGTGGCGGCTGGCGAAGCCCAGGCGACCTTATGCAACCACTACTACTTCGTGCGCTTGCAGCAATCAGCTGAGGAGGCGGATCGCGCTGTCGCCGACCGCGTCGGGCTCGTCTTTCCCGATCAAAATGGCGCGGGCGCGCACGTAAACATCTCCGGCGCCGGCGTCAGCGCTCATGCCAAGCGCCGCGAACTTGCCGTGCAGCTGCTGGAGTATCTCGTCAGCGACGCAGCCCAGACGCTGTTGGCGCCGCTCAATGTCGAGTTCCCGATCAGGCCGTCAATCGCGCCTGCGGCGGCGCTTGCCGCGCTGGGACCGTTCAGGGAAGAAGACATCCCCCTGGACGCGCTCGGGCGCCATCAAACGGAGGCCGCACAGATTTTCGAGGCGGTCGGTTGGCGTTAGAGGCGCCCCTCCTCGGCCGCGTTGGCAGTCAAAAAGCAAGCGCGCACCGCCGCCGCCGCGCCAGTCTCGACGGCGTTGCGCTTGCGGGCGCCATCGCTGCGCTGGTGTGCGCGGCGCCCGCAATGGCTGTGCTCGCGCTCGCGATTGGCGGCGAGGGAAACACGCGCTTTGGCGGAGATCTGCTGAGCGACGGCGTAGCTGGCACATTGTCACTCATGATTGTCGGCGGGGGCGGCGCGATCGCGCTTGGCGCGGCCTCGGCTTGGTTGGTCAGTCTCTGCAACTTCCCCGGCCGCGGTTTGATGACATGGCTGCTGGTTCTGCCGATGGCGGCGCCCTCCTACGTCCTTGCCTATGCCTATTCAGGGATGACCTGGGCCGGCGCCGCGCCCGTGGTCGTTGAAGGGTTCTGGGGCGCGGCGTTCGTCTATGCGATTGGGCTCTATCCATATGTCTACCTTGCGGGACGAGCAGCGTTCGTCACCCAGTCCTCGTGCGCACTCGAAGCCGCGCGGTCACTGGGCGCGGGACCCGGCCAGGTGTTCTGGCGCGTGGCGCTGCCGATGGCGCGGCCGGGACTGGCGGCGGGCGGTGCTTTGGCGCTGATGGAGGTCGCCGCAGACTACGGCGCAGCGCAGCACTTCGGAATGACCACACTCTCCACCGCGGTGTTCCGCGCCTGGTACGCACACGGGGATCTGGGCGCGGCACTGCAGATTGCTGCGGTGTTGCTGCTGGGCGCGGCCCTGTTCCTATGGGTCGAGCGGCGCGCGCGCGGACGCGCTCAATTCTCTGGCGGCTCGACGCGCTGGCGACCGCTGCCACTCTACGAGCTGCCCCCTCTTGCGGGGATTATGGCGTGCGTCTCTTGTTTGGCGCTCGTTGGATTCGGCGCACTACTGCCACTTGCCTGGCTGTCCAGACTGGCGCTTACCCACGGCGTCTACGGCGCTCTTGTACAACCACTCATCAACACAATCGCGCTGGCCGCTTGCGGCGCCTTGCTTGCACTGGTTTGCGCTTCCGCTGTCGCGGTCGCCGCTCATCGGACGCGCGGTCTTGCGTCGATTGCACGCTACGGCGCGAGCATAGGATATGCCGCGCCGGGCGCGGTCATCGCAATGGGCGCGCTCGCGCTGTTCGCGCTGGCGCGCGATGCCGGGTGGATCGGAGGTCTGGGCGTGGGGCTTGCGCTTGCAGCGCTGCTCTGGAGCTACGCCGCTCGTTTTGCGGCCGCTGGATTGCAGCCGATCGATGCCGGCCTGCAGCGGCTTTCGCGCGGGCTCGACGCCTCGGCGCGCACCTTGGGCGCTGGTCCTTGGCGTAGGTTCTGGCGCCTCGATCTGCCGATCGCAGCGCCCAGCCTTGCGGCGGCGGCGCTGATTATCTTCGTTGAAATTCTAAAGGAGTTGCCCGCCACCCTGATCCTACGGCCCTTCAATTTCGACACGCTGGCGGTGCTCGCCAACGCATACGCGAGCGACGAGCGCGTATTGCAGGCGGCGGCGCCGTCGTTGCTGATTTTTGCGGCCGGCTTGGCGCCCATCATGATACTTACTCGCGGTCTAGCCCGCGCACGGCCCGGCGCGCGATGAGCGGGATCTTGCTCGCGAACGTAAGCCGAGCATACCGGCGCACGCCGGCGCTACAGAACGTGTCCCTGGACGCGGCGGAAGGAAAAGTTCTGGCGCTGTTGGGGCCGTCGGGATCAGGCAAATCGACAATTCTTCGCCTTATCGCAGGCCTTGAGCCGGTTGATGAGGGCGAAATCCGAGTAGGCGGACAGTTGCTGTCCTCGCCCGGGCATACAGCGTCGCCCGAGTCGCGGCGCATCGGCATGGTGTTTCAGGATTACGCCCTGTTCCCGCACCTCAGTGCCGCAGAGAATGTCGGGTTCGGCCTCGAAAAACTCACACGTGCAGATCGTGAGCACGAAGCGCTGCGCTGGCTCGACCGTGTGGGACTTCGCTCGCGAGCCCATGCGTTCCCGCATGAACTTTCGGGCGGAGAGCAACAACGTGTCGCGCTTGCGCGTGCGCTTGCGCCCAACCCGCGCGCCGTGTTGCTGGACGAGCCATTCTCCGGTCTCGACGCCGTTTTGCGCGCGGAATTGCGTGACGCTTCACTCGCGACACTGGCCGAAGCGGGCGTCACCACGCTGTTTGTGACACACGACGCCGAGGACGCACTGCAAATCGCGGACTCTGTCGCGATCCTAAAGCAAGGCCGCGTGCTGCAGCAGGCGCCGCCGCGCGAAGTCTACGACAAGCCGACTTCGCTCGATGCAGCCGCGGCGCTTGGCCCGGTCAACACATACACCGGGCCGGTAAGGGCTGGCGAATTGGTGACGCCGTTCGGCGCCATCGCGACGCCTGGGCTCGAAGACGGCGCGCGCGCGATCGCGGTGGTGCGCTTCGAGCAAATACGGCTGTCACCGGGGGGAACCGTGCGGGTTCGCGATGTGCGCCCTCATGGCGCCCACGACCTTGTGCGCCTCGAGGCAGGCGGGGTGCTTTGGAATGCGCTTGCGCCCGTACGCAACGAGGGCGCGGACACGGTCAGCGTGACGTTGGGGAAAAGCGGCGTGTTTGTATTCGCGGCGTAGGTCTAGCGCGCATGACCGATGGCATGGAGCGCGCAGCCGTGTTGATGCAACCAGTCGCGACCGCGTTCAAAATCGGGCAGACAGCGCGCGACGTGCGCCCAAAAGCGTCGTGAATGGTTCATTTCGCGCAGATGCGCCACCTCGTGCGCCGCGAGATAGTCCAAGGCGTAGTCCGGCGCGCAGATGATGCGCCAGGAAAACGATAGAACGCCGTCCACGGAACATGATCCCCAGCGCGAACGCAATTCCTTTACTTGCAAGCGCACCGGTCGAACGCCGAGCGTCGCCGCATGGCGCTCAACGCTGGCCGTTAGCGCCTGGCGCGCTTGGTCCTTGAAGAACCTAAGCAAGCGCGATTCAAACAGCGCAACGTCCGGCGCCGGCGCGATGAGCCGAGGCGGCGCACCGGGCTCGACGCGCGCGGGTCCGCGCCCATGTTCATAGCCTAGCTCGTGCTCGACGCCGCGAAACGGCGCGCGCGCGCCGGGACGAAGCTGCACTTCCTGCGGCAGGCGCCCCAATTCGTGAGCAATCCAACCGGCGCGCTCCGACGCGAAGTTCACTGCGACCCTCAGTTGACGCTTAGACGGCGCCGTCGCGATCGCTTCGCGGCGCGTTGGGTCTATGCGCACCGAAACGCGGCGCGCCCGCGGATTCACAATGAGGCGCACGGGCAGGCGACGACCGTCAATCGTTTCGATTTCGGCATGTTGGGGCGCGTGCTTATGCGAATCGAGGCGCATGCGCAAAGAGTCTCACGTCGTCGGGCGAGACCCAAGACGTCATGTGCTATGCGTGTCAGTGTTCGGAGACCACGCGAAGGCGAGCGCGTCCAGTCGCACCCTTGCGCGACGATGGCGTGGCGAATTCGCGAATGAAGCCGCGGATGCGTGGATAAATTTCGGTACGAAAACGACGTCCGCTGAACACGCCATAGTGGCCGACGCCGGGCTGGATGTAATCGCGCTGCATCGAATCGGGAATGTTCACGCAGATATCATGGGCCGCCTGCGTTTGGCCGATTCCCGAAATGTCGTCATTCTCGCCTTCGATGGTGAGCAAGGCAGTGCTCACAATCGAAGACGGTTCGACGCGCTGGCCGCGATGGCGCATGGTGCCATTCGCCAGCGAGTATTCCTGAAACACCTCACGCAAGGTCTGGATGTAGAATTCTTCCGTGAGGTCCATCACCGCGAGGTACTCGTCGTAAAACTCTCGATGCTTGCGCGCGTCATCGCCATCGCCCTTCACCAAGTTCTGGAAGTAGGTGTGATGGGCGTCCACGTGGCGCGACAAGTTCATGCCCATGAAACTCATGAGCTGGAGGAAGCCGGGATACACCCGCCGAAACACACCAGGGTATGGCGCGGGTACAGTGTGGATCATGTTCTCGCGGAACCAGTCGATCTGACGGCCTTCCGCGAGCTTGTTCGGCGCGGTGGGCGAGCGCCGCGCGTCGATCGGCGAGCCCATGATGGTCATCGACGCAGGCGTACAGGGATCGCCAGCCTGGGCCATCAGCGAAATCGCGGCAAGCACCGCCGGTCCGGGCTGGCACACGGCAACGACATGAGTCTCCGGCCCGAGCGCGCGCAGCATGTCGATGATGTGGTCGATATAGTCGTTAAGGTCGAAGCGGCCGGCAAGGACCGGCACCATGCGCGCGTCCACCCAATCAGTGACGTAGACTTCGTGATCGGGCAGGAACGCTTCGACGGTGCCGCGCAATAGCGTGGCGTAGTGGCCCGACATGGGCGCAACGACCAGAACCGTGGGGTCGCTGCGACGCGGATCGCCGCCGCGCTCGAAATGGAGCATCCGGCACCAGGGCGAAGACCACGCTTCGCGCACACTCACCGGAACCTCGACGTCTTCGATGGTGGTGGCCGAGAGGTTCCAACTCGGCTTCACGTATCGCCGGGTCATGGACTCAAAAAGGTCTGAAGCGGCGGCGGCGGTGCGTGACGCTTCGCTGTCGCCCGCTGGATTTAGCGGCGAGCGTAAGAACCGCGACTGCATGAGCGCCGCAAGACGCCACGGCGCCACCGACCAGTGACCCAGTTCGTAGAGTGAATAGAGCATCCCGCCCCTCAATGCTGCGGCGCAGCAAGCGCTAGTTATAGTGTCACGCCGGAAATTGCCAACAGGCGGCCCCTATTAGGGGACGTTGGGCAGGATACAGGTCTAAAGATTACAAAAACGCAACTCTCTTGCGCATCAGGCTTCCTCAGCCTCGAGCCCCAGGGCGATGCACTGAGCTATGTCGGCAGGGGTGGCCTGCAATGTGTTAATCAAAACCTTGGCGCGCCACTGGCCGTCCAGAACATACAAAAACGATGAATGATCAACGTTGTAGACGTTGGCCGGCGCCCCGGCGATGGGTTGCGGCATGGCATAAACGTGAAATGCGGTCATTGCCGCGACCACTTGGTCGCGGCTTCCCGATAAGCCTACCAAGCCGGCTGGAAAACCGTCGGTCTGTACATAATCACCCATGAGTGCGGGGGTGTCGCGCTGGGGGTCGATGGTGATCATTACAGGCTGGACGTCGGCGCCGTCAGGCAGCGCGAGCGCCTCGGCGAGGCTGTACATTGCGGTGGGGCAGACATCCGGACAGTGGGTAAACCCGAAATAGATGACGACCGGGGCGCCTGCGAAATCCGCCTCGGTCACGGCGGCGCCATTGGAGTCCAGCAGTCGGATCGGCCCGCCCACCGCGTCCGCACCCTGGAGAATGCAGCTCTCTGGGATTTCAGGCGCAGTGTCGTTGAAACTTCCCACGGCGAGGAACACGCCGACAGCCGCCAGCACGGCGGCCGCCACCGCGGGCGCGACAGCGCCAGTCAACCGGCGCCGCAGGGTGTTTGTTGGTTCTGACACGCGGGCGACGCTACTGGGTTGGCCTCACTGATCAACGCGGCGCGAGCGCGCACCGCTTACCTGCGGCTTGAGCAAAGGTGCGTTTGGAGCGCATGTCAGAATCATGACTTTGAGCGACATGCGGGCGGCGCCCGCGCCGACACCCACGATCTGGACCGCCACCAGTCGCGTACGGATGCGGACGCTGATTTTGCTGCGTTGGCTGGCCATCCTCGGTCAAATCGGCGCCGTCGTGTTTGTCCGCTACGGGCTGGATATGGAATTCCCCGTCGTCGCCGCCAGCGGCGCCATCGGCGTCTCCATCGCGCTCAACATTGCCTTGCTTAGCATGCGTCGCTCGCAGGACCTGGCCTACGAATGGGAGGCGGCAGCGCAGCTCGCCTACGACGCCATCCAACTTGCATTTCTGCTGGCGCTGACTGGCGGCCTACAAAACCCATTCGTGTTCCTGTTCGTGGCGCCGGTGGCGGTTTCGGCTACCGTGCTCCGGCCTTCGATCACGGCGATCCTGGCGGCGCTGACGTTCGCCTGCGTCGGCGTAATCGCGGCGTGGCATCTGCCGCTGCCCTGGCCGGGAGGCGCGCGATTTGAAGCGCCGCAACTGTACCAGATGGGCATCGCGGCGGCTGTGCTGGTCGGGTTGGCTTTCACCAGCGTCTA
>CAYRHK010000111.1:0-7751 GCA_964423825.1 uncultured Terricaulis sp.
ACGTAAGCCGCGCGCCAAGGCTTGGGGCCGAGCGCGCGCAACGTGGTGGCCGGGTGCAGGGTGCCCGCGCCCACCTGCTCGTCGTGAGGCTGAAGGATCGCGCACCCTTGCGCGGCCCAGTAAGCCTGGAGCGTCAGGATCACGTCCTGGAAACAGCGCGGTGCTTTGGGGGGCGGCTTGGTCGCAGACATCGGCCGGCTGGGCTTAGCGTGCGGCGATGCCGCGCTGCAACCCCTACACCGCTCAGCTGCCGCGGCGCAGCCAGACAACGCCCCACCAAGCCATGTAGCCGATCAGCGCGGGCAGAATAGCCAGCATAAAGCCGGCGTGAAAGCCGGCGTTAGGCAGTGGCACACCGAGCCAATCCGTGAGGATCTTATCCAGAGACACGCCGGTGAGCAGCGCCGGCGCGAGCGCCATGTAGGTCATGGCCGAAATGTCAAGGCCCAGCGACCCGCCCCAGTACCAGGAGATGTAGTGCGCCGACATCGCGCCCTCGTCGAGGGTCCGCGCCCAGCCGATCGCACCGGTGAAGATCGCCAGCATCGAGACCGCGGTCAGCCAGAAGAGATTGGCGGGCATGAGCAGGTCAGCCACCACGGACGCGGCATATGGAATGAAACTAAGCGCCGTCACGGCGATGAAAAAGCCTTTACGGCTGCGGCGGTTGCGCGGCGGCGATGCGGAAACGGCGGTCATGGACAGCTCCTATTCTGCGGCTTGCGCGACATCGTCGGCGCTAAAAATCTGTTCGATCGAAAGGCCGAACACGGCCGCGATCTTGAAGGCGAGCGGCAGCGAGGGATCATACTTGCCGGTCTCGATGGCGTTGACGCTTTGGCGCGAGACATCGAGCTTTTCTGCGAGGTCGGCCTGACTCCAATTGCGCTCGGCGCGAAGGACCTTGAGGCGGTTTCTCATTGGTAGCGCCGACGTACGAAGATCTGCGCGACGCCGAACACGAACCAGAGCGCCGGGAACACCCAAAGGAGCGCATCTTCAATCGCGGGGAACCCCGCGAAGGATTGCAGGAAGCCGTAGGTGAAGCTGCCAAAGCCCACGACCACGGCGGCGACCAGCACCGATTCCATTTCAACGCGGCGCTGAAACTCGTCGATGCCGTTGAAGCGGCGCATGTAGGCGCGGATCATCAGGAGCCCCGGGGCAGCCGAAGCGAGCGCCAAGACAGCAGCCACCCATTGCGGCGGCTCAAAGTGACGCACGACGAATACCGAGGGCACGAGCACGCCGACATAGGCGGCAGCGGCGACGATCATGTCGCGGGCGTATTGCTTGGCCACGCGCGGGGGCGCCTCATGGGCGCACGCTGACGATCGCTCGCTCATGCGAGGCTTCCTTGCGAGGAAAGGACAGCGACAAGGATTGCGACGATCACCGCGACGGCGGAGGCGAAGGTCCAGTTGGATTTACACATGGCATTTGTTCCTTTTCGCGGAGTTCAGAGGGTCATGGTGACGCCGACGCCGCAGGCGCTGAGCGTGATGCTCGGCGCGAACGCGTCGAGCCCCGCCTCCAGCCGGCACTGAGCGTGCGGGAGTTGCAGCGCCATGGCTGCTGTCGCCAGCGCCACGAAAAGCGCTGCCATTGGCCTTTGCTCACGGCTTGCTTGCTCTGCCATTGCCATGCTCCCATCAAGTTTGCATGACTATGTATCAAGCGTACTTGACTTTGTCAAGCATGCTTGACCATTGCTTGGGCCCCCGGAATCCGGCGAGGGTCGCGCATGGGCATTTGCGGGATCGACGAGGCGGGGCGCGGGCCCTGGGCGGGGCCGGTGGTCGCCGCCGCCGTTATTCTGCCCCGCAAGGGCCGGCCCAGGGGCATCGCTGACTCAAAGCAGCTGAGCGCTGAAGCGCGCGAAGCACTTGCGCTTGCGATACGCGACTGCGCGCTGGTTGGCGTGGGGCTAGCAAGCCCAGAAGAAATCGATCAGGTCAACATTCTGCAGGCAACTTATCTCGCCATGCGCCGCGCCGTTGAGGCGCTGCTGCAACCACCGGTCGCGGCGCTAGTCGATGGCAATGGCGCGCCGGCTGACTTCCCCTGCCCAGTCGAGACGATCATCGACGGCGACGCGCATGTGGCGTGTATTTCGGCGGCGTCGATCATCGCCAAAGTCGAGCGCGACCGCATGATGGTCGAAGCGTGCGCCCGCTATCCGGGTTACGGCTTCTCACGGCACAAGGGATACGGGGCGCCCGAACATCAGCGCGCGCTCTCGGAACTCGGGCCGTGCGCGATCCACCGGATGAGCTTCAAGCCGGTCGCGCTGGCGGCGGGTCGCGCTGGCGGCGGGCGTGCGGCTTGCGGGCTAGCCCGATTTTGAGGGGTCGGGGCCTGCGATCAAACGAGCGGCCATAACAATAGGGAAGATGAGCACCCAGCAGAAACGCGCGAGATCGACGTAACCCTTTTGCACAAGAACGAAGCCCGCCAGAAAGGCTAATCCAATGCCCGCAGCTCGCAGCGCGCCCGCAAACCGTTGACGCAAATTGACCCCGCCCATGAGACGGCCTCCGCCTCGCGTTGCGACGAGCCAAAACAACGCCGCTGAAAACGACACCGCCATGATCACCACCGAGTACGTCTTGAACGCGACGCGGCTGGCGATGTGCTCGCCAAGAACCGCCGCGGCGAATGGCAGCAGCGCAACCGTGAGGAGATGCAAGAGATTGGCGACCGCGGTCGGCCAGTCGAACGTGCGTAGCGACCTGGTCAGGCGCATATGTGCGAGCCAGAAGGCAGCGCCAAGCGCAAAGCTGATGAAGAATGACGCAAATTGGCGAGCCATCCCGGCGATGCCCTCGATGAGTTCGGGTTCTCCGTGCGCTTCAGGGGGGCGTAGTTCGAGCACAAGCAGCGTCAGAACGATCGCGAACACGGCATCGGAGAAGAACAGCATGCGATCGACCAGCCGGGCGTCCGGGCCCTTGGCGGCGCTTTCGTGGTGTGACATCGCTCCCCTCCCCACTAGATGTGGGTTTAGCGGCGGGGCCGCTGCTTTTGAAGCGCCCTGAAGATGGTTAACGGCCCCGGCGACTCTTGATTCGCCACAACCGTCAAGCTTCAACTCCCCACCAAGGGGACGACATGGCCGCGCGGCAACTCAAAGAACAGACGGAACGGATCGTCCAGGGCGACTGCGTCGCTGAAATGGCCAAGCTCGCGGCGGGATCGGTCGATCTCGTGTTCGCGGACCCGCCCTACAACATGCAGCTTGGGGGGGCGCTGACGCGGCCGGATCAAAGCCACGTCGATGGCGTCGACGACGACTGGGACAAATTCGAGGATTTCGCGGCATATGACGCTTTCACGCGCGCGTGGCTGTCGGAAGCGCGACGGGCGTTGAAGCCCAACGGCGCGATCTGGGTGATCGGCTCCTACCACAATGTGTTTCGCTTGGGCGCGGCGCTACAGGACCTGGGCTTCTGGATCCTCAACGACGTCATCTGGCGCAAGACCAACCCGATGCCGAACTTCAAGGGCACGCGCTTCACCAACGCGCACGAGACGCTGATCTGGGCGGCGCGTACGAAAGAGGCGAAGTACACGTTCCACTACGACGCGCTGAAAGTGTTCAATGACGAACTGCAAATGCGCTCAGATTGGACCATCCCGCTCTGCACCGGGGCCGAACGCTTGAAGGATGCCGAAGGCAAGAAGCTGCACTCAACACAAAAGCCGGAGGCGCTGTTGCATCGCGTGCTGCTGGCGACAACAAAGCCCGGCGACGTGGTGCTCGATCCGTTCTTCGGCGCCGGCACCACGGGTGCGGCGGCGAAGCGCTTGGGTCGGCGCTTCATCGGCATCGAGCGTGAACCTGCTTACGTCGAAGCGGCGCGCAAGCGCATCGCCAAGGTAAAACCGGCGGCGCCGGAAGATCTGGAAGTCACGCGCTCGAAAAAGGAAGAACCGCGCGTACCCTTCGGCCAATTGCTCGAAGCCGGGCTGGTGCGCCCGGGCGACACTCTGATTTCGCCAAACGGCAAGCGCGCGCGGGTGCGCGCGGATGGCAGCCTCGCGCTCGGTGAGGCTACCGGCTCGATTCACCGCATCGGCGCGCTCGCCGCTAACGCGCCAGCCTGCAATGGCTGGACGTTCTGGCATCTGGAGACCAAGCGCGGCGCTCAATGCATCGACCTGTTGCGCCGGGAAGTGCGTCGGCAAATGGCGATGGCGCCGAGCGCCTAGAGCTTGAACACGCGCCTGGCCGTGGCGGACAAGAAGGCGTCACGATCTTCGTCACTGAGGCCAAGTCCTTGGAGGCCGGCCAGGCACTGCTTGGGCGAAAGCATCGGCCAATTGGTGCCGAACATCACCTGCTTGCGCCCCACTCCCTTCATCCAGGCGATGAAGTCCGGCGGCAGCCGGTGCAGTGCGTAAGCCGAGGTGTCGACGTAGAAGTTTGGAAATTTCACCGCCAGCGTGGTGAGTTCGTCAATCCACGGAAAACCGACGTGACCGCCGACAACGACAAGCTCCGGGAAGTCGAGGAGCACGTCTTCCAGATGCGGAATGGGCCGCCCAGTTTCTGACCGTCTCAGCGGGCCGGTGTGGCCAATCTGGGTGCAAAACGGCACGCCGAGATCAATGCATGCAGCGTAGATTGGGTAGTAACGGCGATCGTTCGGCGGCATCCCCCAAAGCCAGGGCACGATGCGCACGCCAACGAAGGTTTTGGCGTCGACCCAGCGGCGGATTTCGCGTACCGCCTCCATGGGCCGCTCCAAATCGACGGTGGCGAGGCCGCGGAGGCGATGGGGCGCGGCGGCGACCTGGGCTGCGACCTCTTCGTTGCTGATGAGACTACCTTCCGGTCCATGCCAGGCCGCCAGGAGCGCGATCTCGACGCCGGCTTCGTCCATGGCGGCAATGGTGGACGCCACGCTGGGCGTCGCGCCGCTCGGCTGCTTGGTCCAGCGCAGCAGCGTCTCCATCCACGGGCGGGCGGCCATGCGCGCCGTCGTGATCTGCGCCCAGACGTCGACTGCGCCCATTTTGTTCTCCATTCCTTAATATGTTAATCATTTTATCGGCAACGCGCAAGCGAATGGGGCGAGATGTCCGCGAAAAAGCTACGCCTCTATCATCGATTGCAACTCGCGGCGCACCGCGTGCAAAAAGCTGCGGACGCCGCTGTCCTAGGGGCGGGCCGCATTACCACGGCGCAAGCCGCCGCGCTCGCCGTGATCCAGCGATCCGCGCCAATCTCGCAGCGCGCGGTCGCCGCTCAACTTGGGCTTTCCGAAGCCGCTGTCGCGACAATGACCGCGCGATTGTTGCGGGACGGGTTGCTCACGCGCCGGCCCGACCCAGAAGATGCGCGCGCATGGCGGCTGTCGCTCAGCGCCGAAGGGAGCGAAGCGGTGCGCCGGATCGAACCAGCGTTTCGCAAGATCAATGCGGCGTTGGAGCAAGCGCTGGGCGAGGACCTGTTGAGCTTCTGCGAACAGCTGGAGCGCGTTGCGACCCGCTTTTCCCCGCCGCAGGACGAGTGAAGCATCGCGCGGCGCGCGTCCGCGATTGACGTCGCCCGCGCCGCACCCCAAATCTCGCGGCCATGGCGACGGCGAAAGACCTCCAAAACGTCGAGCAGGCGCTGGCCAAGGCCGAGCTGATGGCGGCGCTCAGCGATGAGACGCGCGCGCGGCTGGCCAAGCAAGGCGTGGCGGTTGCGCTCGAACCCGGCAAGCTCTTGTTCGCCAAGGGCGACAAGGGCGACGCCCTTTACGTCCTGCTCGAAGGCGAAGTTGAAGTGCGCACGTCCACGCAAGGGGGCAAGGACGTGAGGATCGCGGCGCTGAAGCCGCACGCAGTGATTGGCGAAATGGCGGTGCTCGACGGGGGCGTGCGTTCGGCTGACATTGCTGCGATCCGCCGCTCACGGCTGTTGCGCATCGCGCGCGATCAGGCGATCGCGGCGCTGGAGTCCGAACCGCGAGCGCTTTTGAAACTCATCGCCGAACTGAGCCGGCGTTTGCGCAACGCCGACGCGGCGCTCGAGGACGCGCACACGCTCGATCTCGGCGGGCGGTTGGCGCAACGCCTGCTCGAAGAAGCCGGCGACGGGGCGGCAGTGACGCTCACGCAAACCGAACTCGCGCGCCGCATCGGCGCCAGCCGCGAGAAAGTCAATCGCAAACTGCACGAATGGGCCGACGAGGGCTGGATCGCCATGGGCCGCGCCGGAATCAAGCTGGTGTCGCGCGACAAGCTCAAGGCGCTCATCCAAGACGCGCGCGCGAACTGATGGTCCCGTGATCGTTGCGTACATCATCCTCGGCGCCGCTGCCGCGATGGGGTTGGTCGTTCTCTGGAGCGCGCCTCGATGGCGCCTCTGCGCCCTCTTCGCCGCGCTGCTCCTAGGCGGCAGCGCCTTGTTGGTTGCGCTGCTCGGCGGCTTCTCAGCGCAATCTGCGGTGAGCGTGTTGGACATCGCCAAGCTCGCGGCCGCCCCGGCGGCTTTCATCGTCCTCGCCCCGATACTCACGCTTCTGCGCGGAATGCAACAGCGCGCGCGCCAGCGCCGCGACGCTGATAGCCAAGAGGAAGAATTGGCGCGGTTTCGGGGGTGAGCGACCGCCTAGCGAAAACGTTGGCGCCTTGAGGCCCTTGGCTTCGCCGCCTTGAGCGCCAACCCCGCCTTGAGCAAGGCGGCGAGTTCCTTCTCGCCAATGGCCTGGAGGCGGACCAGCACCGCGGGGAAGCCTCGGTAGTGGTCGTCGTCGAAATAGATGTCGGGCGCAGCCTCGATCAGCATTTGCTTGCTCTCTAAAGTGCAGGCCACAGCAAGAACGCCGAGGTCGGGCACGCGCTTCGCCTTGGGCGCTGGGCGACGCATGAAGGTCCACGCGAAGCCTTTTTGGACAACGGAAAACACGAGGCGCGCATTGCTGGATTCATCAACGGCGCCATCGAGCGCCGTAACCAGCTTGCGGACGCGCGCAGGGCTTACCACGAGAGCTCCCGCCCCACGCGCTTGATCTCCCACTCTAGTTCAACGCCGTGTTTGGCGCGAACGGCGGCGCGCACGTCTTCGCCGAGACCTTCGATATCGGCGGCGGTCGCGTCGCCGGTGTTGATCAGGAAGTTGGCGTGCTTCTCGCTGACCTGCGCGCCGCCGCGCCGGGCGCCGCGCATGCCGGCTTCGTCGACGAGCTTCCAGGCCGAGAGTTTCTGGCCGCTTGCCGAGGTGGAATTTTTGAACGTGGAGCCGCCGGTCTTTTCGCGGATCGGCTGGCTCGCCTCACGCTGCGCGGTGATTTCCGCCATGCGCGCTGTCACCGCTTCCGGCGTGCTGTTCGTTCCTTGAAACATCGCCTCGAGCCAGATGATCGGTTCGGCGATGGCGTTGCGGCGATAGCTGAAGCCAAAGTCGGCATTGCTAAAGATGCGCACGACGCCAGTACGATCCACGCCGCGCGCCGACACGAGCACGTCCTTGGTCTCGCAGCCGTAGCAGCCGGCGTTCATGGTGAGCGCGCCGCCGATGGCGCCCGGGATGCCGGCGAAGAACTCGAGCCCGCCGACGCCCGCCTTTGCCGCCGCCCTCGCCACCATGGCGTCAAGCGCGCCGGCGCCGGCGCTGACGCGCCCGCTCGCGGCATCCGCGGCGATCTGCGCGAACTGGCGCCCCGCCAAACGGATGACTACGCCTTCAACGCCGCCATCGCGGACGATGACGTTGGAGCCGACGCCTAGGGTGAGAACCGGGACCTGCGGCGATAGCG
>CAYRHK010000112.1:0-7740 GCA_964423825.1 uncultured Terricaulis sp.
GATGAGCGACACACTGTCTCCGCGAACCATGGCCATCACTACATTCGCGCTCTGCGGGTTCGCCAATTTCAGCTCGATCGGAATTTTAATGGCTGCGCTCAACACGCTCGCGCCGGCGCGCGCCCCTGAACTGGCGCGATACGGCCTTCACGTGGTCGCCGCCGGCTCGCTCTCGAACCTCATGAGCGCCGCGCTGGCGAGCTTCTTTCTGACAAGCTAGATGTCGACGATGGCGCCGCGTCCACTCATCATTGATTGCGACCCCGGTGTCGACGACGCCGTCGCCCTCTTGCTGGCCTTCGCGGCGTCCGACAGGTTCGACTTGCGAGGCGTTACAACTGTCGCCGGCAACGTCAACGCCGAGCGCACCGCCCACAATGCGTGCATAGTGCGGACAATTTCCGACCGGGAGGACGTTCCGGTGTTGGCGGGCGCGGAACGGCCGCTTCAGGTCGCGCCCGTCGGGGCTAGCCATTTTCATGGCGCCAACGGCTTGGGTGATTTGGATCTGCCCAACCCAAAGAAAGGACCGGAGCGCCTTGGCGCCGTGGCCTTCTTGATCGACATGCTGCGAAACACCGGGCCGCGCCCCGTCGACGTCGCAGCGCTCGGGCCGCTTACAAACATCGCGCTCGCCCTGCGTGCCGAGCCCGCCTGTATGCAGGGCATACGCCAACTCGTCATCATGGGCGGCGCCCGCCGCGAAGGCGGCAACATCACCGCCTCCGCCGAGTTCAACATTTATACAGACCCTCACGCTGCCGCGATCGTATTCTCGTCCGGGCTCCCCATTGTCGCGATCGGCCTCGATGCCACGCACCAGGTGCGCACCACGCCCGAACGGATGCAGCGTCTCGAGGCGCTCCAATCTGCGCGCGCGCGCACCGCGTGTCGCTTGCTGCACTTTGGCGAACGCGTGGAGCGCGAGCTTGCGCAGCGCGAAGGCGCGCCTCTGCACGACCCCACGATCATCGCCTATCTCCTTGCGCCGGAATTGTTCGAAACCACGCCAGCCCGGATCGAAGTAGAAACCAACTCCGCGCTCACGCGCGGCCACACCTCCGTGGAGTTCCGGCTCACAGCGCCGAGTCACACACGATGGGTCACGGGCGTCGACTCGGATGGCGTGTTCGATCTCCTTGCACGAAGGCTAGCATGAGCGCCCCTCGGATCGCCGTCGTAGGCTCAGTCAATCTCGATCTCGTGGCGCGCGCGGCGCACTTGCCTGCTCCCGGCGAAACAATCGGTGGAGCCACGTTTGCATGCTATCCAGGCGGCAAGGGCGCCAACCAAGCGCTGGCAGCGAGACGACTCGGTGCTGAAGTTGCGCTCTGGGCGCGCGTCGGCGCCGATGCGTTCGCGGATGACGCCTTGGCGCTACTGCGCGCCGAGGGCGTCGATCTCCGCAATTGTCATCCTCTGGCGGACGCGACCACAGGCGTTGCGCTCGTTTTCGTTTCAGCCACGGGCGAAAACCAGATCGTCGTCGCGCCTGGCGCCAATGCTCTGTTCAGTCCCAAGGAGATCGGTAAATTCAAGGCCAACGCCCTATTGTGCCAACTTGAAATACCGACCGAGACTACGCTCGCCGCGATGCTGGAGTTCAAGGGCCTTGCCGCCTTGAACTTGGCGCCGTCTATGGAGGTCCCTCAAGAGCTATTAGCCCGAGCGGATTTGCTCATTGTCAACGAAGGCGAAGCCCGCTTCTACGGCGATGCATTACAGGCCACGAACGGCCTAGTTGCGATCACATATGGCCCAAGCGGCGCAGCCCTGCTGCAGGGCGGCGTCGAAATCGCCCGCACACGCCCGCCCAAGGTCGTCGCCCGCGACACAACTGGTGCGGGCGACACATTCAGCGCCGCTCTGGCGTTGGCATTGGTTGAGGGACAGTCACCCGAAAGCGCATTGACGTTTGCCTGCGCCGCTGGGGCGCTCGCCGCCACAAGAGATGGCGCACAACCAGCGATGCCGCACCGTGACGCCGTCGACATGCTGCTGGCTCGCCCACAAGGAGGTCCGTGATGCGCAAAGTCCCCGAACTCTCACTTCGCCACTTTACGCATGGCGAAGCAATCCAAAGGACCGCGTTTTCCCAGAGCCTTTCTGAGGGCCTGCGCGAGTACGGTTTTGTCGTCCTGATCGATCACAACGTGCCAGCCACATTGCTCGATGAAGCGTACGCGCGCGCTGCTGAATTGTTTGCGCTGCCCGAGGAGGAGAAACTCGCCCATGTTGGGGGCTTACGCGGCTATACGCCGTTCGGCACCGAGCATGCCAAAGACAACCTAACCCCCGACTTGAAGGAGTTCTGGCAACTCGGACATGAACCAGAGCCAGGCGCGGAGCCCAGTCGGTTTTCCGCTCCGAACATCTGGCCGTCGCGCCCGAGTGGGTTTCGCCCCGTGTTCGAGCGCCTGTTCGCGGCGCTCAACGATACCGGATGTCTGCTGCTTGAAGCGCTCGCCCCAACGCTTGGCCTTGCACCGGACTACTTCGAGCCGCTCGTGCGGCGCGGCGATTCAGTGCTGCGTGTTCTGCACTATCCCCCGATTGCTGCTGACGCCGCCCCCAACGCGGTCCGCTCGGCCGCACACGAGGACATCAATCTGCTCACCATCTTGGTGGCCGCTCGCGGCGCCGGGCTGGAGTTGCTGGATCGCGACGGCGCATGGCTTCCGATAGTCACTGAACCGAACGCGCTTGTGGTGGACAGCGGCGACATGATGGCCCGCCTCACGAATAACGTCATTCCCGCAACCACGCACAGGGTCATAAATGGGGCAGAGCCTCACTTGAGTCGCTATTCGATGCCGTTCTTCATGCACCCCACTCCCGAAACATCGCTCGCAAGCCTGCCATCGTGTGTTGGCGCAGTGGCGCTCTACCCCCCCACCACGGCTGGCGCTTTCCTCGCCGAGCGGATCGAGCAAATCGGGCTAAAAGTCTAGAAGCATGGCTAAGCTCTACTTCTCTTACGCCGCCATGAACGCAGGAAAATCGACTATCCTGTTGCAGGCGTCGTACAATTATCGCGAGCGCGGCATGCGCACGATACTATTCACCTCCGCGCTCTACGCAGACCTCGAAGAAGGCCAGATCAGCTCTCGCATCGGCGTTCGCGCCGAGGCGGAGTTGTTTGGACGCGACGACGACCTATTCGCTTGGGTTTCGCGCGAGCATGAGCGGGCCAAGGTTGACTGCATCTTTGTCGACGAGGCGCAATTTCTATCCCGGGAGCAAGTTTGGCAACTTGCGCGGGTAGCAGACAGAAAAAATATCCCTGTACTCTGCTATGGGCTTCGCACCGACTTCCAGGGTCGCCTCTTCGAAGGCTCCGCCGAGCTGCTCGCAATCGCGGATAGCTTGCGCGAGGTGCGCACGATTTGTCATTGCGGCGCGAAGGCGACCATGGTGCTCCGACGCGACGCCTCTGGAGTCGCAACCACCACCGGCTCACAGGTTCAGATCCAGAAGGACGCTTACTTCTCGCTCTGTCGCAAACATTGGGAAGACGAACTAGGTCGCATTGACCTCTCACGTGGAACATGAACGCTGGTTCACGCCATTGCCTCTGTACAAGATCGCCTCGCCAGAACGCCCCCGCCGGTGAACAAGAGGTTGATGAGATCGGCTTGCCCCGCCCCCTGTCCGGGGAGCCCTGGCGGAGACGCAGGGATTCGAACCCTGGATACCCTGTTCGAGTATAACGCCTTAGCAAGGCGCCGCCTTCAGCCACTCGGCCACGTCTCCAGCGGGCGTCACGCTTAGCTTGCGCCCATCGCTGCCGCAAGTCGCTCAGCAAGCGCAATTCATGATAAATTGGCGCGCGGATTGCCATCTGGAACGCCAGGACCAAGACCAAGGGCGAATTTCCGCATGTTGTCCGGCGCTTCATCGCAAACAAGTGCCAAAAGGGGCCGCTCGCGCCGCGCGGTTCAGGTGTCCCAACGCGAGAACTTGCGCCGCGAGGCCGAGCGCTTGGCCGCAACCGCAGGCGCCTTCGGCCTGTTTGGTCTTGCCATTAACGTTGACTCAACCGCCGAGAATCGCCCTCATCCGCCAGCGCCCCAACAGCAGAACCCGGCCAATGACGTGCACCCGAGTGCATTTCCGGACTTGCCGCGTCGCGGCTTCCGACTGTCGCCCCACGCCCCATCGATCGTGCTACGCGCACTCGATTGGTTGGTTGCCATAGCCGCGGCCGAACTCGCTGCTCTTTGGGCGTCGCAAATGAGCTTGCTCGCACTGCCGATCGGACAAGCCTGGGCATACTTGGCGTGTATCCTCGCGCTCAAGGCTGGCATGTGGATCGCCGGCGGCTATCGCCCAATTCGCCGCCGCATGCACCTCGATGCAAGCTTCGGCGGCTTCGCCTTGGGCGCCTTCCTCGCACTCGTCGTTGCTTTGATGACCGCTCCCGACGCACGCGCCGCCAGCGCGCTTTCATTGGCGCTGCCGCTCGCGGCTCTTGTGTTGGCCGCCGCGCACGCGGGGCTTGCCGCGATCATTTCATCACTCTTCCAGCGCGGCATGTTCTCCGAGACGGTGGTGATCGTCGGCGCCACCGAGGCAGCGGAGCGGCTTGCCGTGCGTGCACAGCGCAGCGGCGCCGCGCAGGTACTCGCTGTCGTCGACGACCGGCGCGCTCAAGCGCATTGGCGCGCTGGTCTGCCGCCCATCTGTGGCGACATTGACGACTTGTTGGCTTGGCGCGGCCTGCCTGAAATCGACCGCATCATTGTAGCCGTGCCCCCAACCAGCCCAGCCAGCGTGCGCGCCATCCTCCAACGACTGCGCCGCGCGCCGAACCGCATTGACCTGCTCCTTGAGGACGGCGACGCCGCACTACACGCGCCGGGAGCGCGCCGGATCGCAGGCATTTCTGCCGTCAGCGTCACAGGTCGCGGCGAAAGCCAGACCCAGGCGGCCGTCAGACGCCTCATTGACCTGACGTTAGCCGCGATGCTTGTCGCCATTCTCGCAGCTCCGATGGCGGCAATAGCCCTCGCGATCAAAATCGACAGCCAAGGCCCGATTCTGTTCCGCCAACATCGCATCGGAAGGAACGGCCGCCCGTTCACAGCCCTCAAGTTCCGGACCATGTTCTGGGAGCCCGGCGCGCCCTGGCGTCCAGCACATCTCGACGAAACACGCATCACGCGAATGGGTCGGTGGCTACGCGAGTCCTTCGTTGACGACTGGCCGATGCTGTTAAACGTCATCATGGGCGACATGGCCTTAGTCGGTCCGCGTCCACATGCAGAGGACGCCCACACCGCAGGCTGCGCCTTCCGCCAGATCGCGCCAGAGTACCAGGCGCGCCACAGCGTCAAACCGGGACTTTTCGGCTGGGCCCAGATAAATGGCGCACGCCAAGCCCCGCGCACCCCCGCGTGCGTGCGCACCCACTTGAAGCTCGACCTGGACTACATCGCCCGCGCGTCGCTGTGGCTGGACCTGCAGCTGTTGCTGCGCGCGATCGCGAGCGCGTTCCGCGTCCGTTGACTAGTGATGCTTGACGCTGAGCCACTCGCGCGCTGCGCGCTGGGCTTGCGCGATCTCATCCTTCGACATCATGCTTGCCAGCTCGCGGCGCCATTCCTTGGCCGGCTGCGAACCGCGCGACGCCGCGAGGTTGAACCACATATGGGCTTGTATGTAATCGACGGCGCCGCCCTGGCCAGTTGAGTAGATCAAGCCCAACTTGTACAAATTGTCACTGTCGCCGTAGTTGCGCACCGCTTCATGCGCTTCGGCAATTTCGCTGTCGGTGAAAGCCATTTCTTGGCGCTCCCTTAAAGACTGCTTCAGGAACGCCGCGCCTTTGGCGTCGTCCGTTCCGCCCCACGTTGGCGCCCAATCGCCCAACATGAACTGAATGCCATGCATAACTTGCGATAAGCTTAAGCGGCGACCGTTGGATGACGCCTGCGCAACAATCTCACCTATTCAGCGGCAGTTCAGGATGCGCGTTTCACTGTTGGTTCAGACAGGTAACTTCGAGAGTAACAATCGCTCGAAGTACAAGAACAGTGGAGCTCACCATGAAACGTCTTGCAGCCGCCACGCTGGCCGCGGCCATGTTCACAAGCGCGGTCGCGATCGCAACCCCGGCCGCCGCCCATGGCCGGCACGAGCGCGGCTGGGATCGCCACGACCGTGACCATGACGACTGGGACGATCGCCGAGACGAACGCCGCGCCTATCGCGATGGCTTTCGTGAGGGCCGCCATGACCGGTGGGACCGTCGCCAGCACAACGGATACTGGTACAACAACCGCTGGTACTACGGACCGCCGCCGCGCGAATATCGCGAAGTTCGTTACGACTATCGCGCCTGGCGCCGCGGCGACCGCCTGCCCGCCTACTACCGCGACTACTATCAAGAGGTGGATTGGCGCTACCACCGCCTGCGCCCGCCGCCGCGCGGCTACCACTATGTCCGCGACGATCGCGGCGACTACATACTCGTGGCCATCGCGACCGGCGTGATCCTGGGCCTGATCCTGGCCGACTAGACCAAGCCAAGGCCTGGCCGACCCGCTCCGGAGTTCCCCCACTCCGGGGCGGAGCCTTTTGGGACCGTTAACCATCGCGCAACCCAATCGCACGACGCTCGCCGCGGTTGGAGGTTCGCATGCTGATGGCTTCATGGCTTTGGGCGCTGTCGTCCGCGTTCGCCCCCGCCGAACATTTCGCGAGCGTATCCATCCAAGCGATCGAGGTGCAGTGCGCCGCTGTCGACGCCATCGCGCGTCCGTGGATGACGCTACGTTGGAACGATGAAGAGGACGCGCCGCTTTTCTAGTCAGCTGCGCAGGAGGGGAGGCGCTAATGATGCTCTACATTTGGTTCGCCGTGATGGCCCAGGCATTCATGCCAGGCGGCGATCGCATCGCTTCCATGCAGGCGGGCGCGCTGGAGGCGCGGTTCCAGGCGGAGATCGAGCAATCGGCGCTGGTCGGCGCGGCCGGGCACATCGCACGCTACACGCCGTTGGCGGCGCGGGCGCGCTAGACCCCCAGTTTCTTTTTCAGGATCTCGTTCACAACAGCTGGGTTGGCTTTGCCAGCCGTGGCCTTCATGGTCTGGCCGACCCACCAGCCGAACGCTTTCGGGTTCTTCTGCACGTCGGCGACCTTGTCGGCATTTGCAGTCATCAGATCGTCAATGGCCTTCTCGATCGCGTCCGCATCAGTGACCTGACGCAAGCCCTCGCGCTCAACTATGACGCCCGGCGCCTCACCGGTTTCGAACATCTTGGCGAACACCTCCTTGGCGATCTTGCCGTTAATGGTGCCATCTTTGATCAGCTCAAGCAACGCCCCGAGCGCTTCCGCCGACACCGGCGAGGCGCTGAGGTCGAGCCCCTTCTTGTTCAACGCGCCGAACAGCTCTTGCGTCACCCAATTGGCCGCCGCCTTACCGTCGCCGCCCTTAGCAACCGTCTCAAAATAATCAGCAGCATCAGCGTCGCCTGACAACACCTCGGCGTCATAGGCCGAGAGGCTGTACTCGCTCAGGAAGCGCTTCTTCTTCGCGTCCGGCAGTTCCGGCAGCGACGCCTGGATTTCATCGATCCAGGCCTGCTCGATCACCAGCGGCAACAGATCGGGATCGGGGAAGTAGCGATAATCGTGCGCGTCTTCCTTCGAGCGCATCGAGCGGGTTTCTCCCTTGTCGGGATCGAACAGCCGCGTCTCTTGATCGATGCTTCCGCCACTCTCAATGATTTCA
>CAYRHK010000113.1:0-7716 GCA_964423825.1 uncultured Terricaulis sp.
GTCGCTTTGGATCCCGCCATTCATGTTGAGGATGGTGTAGGGCTCCAACTCAAGATCCAGGATCGTCGCGTCCAGCCCGCTGGCCCCGCCAAACGGCAGGTTCGAAACGAAGCTGCGCGGATTGTCGACTTGGTCGCTCGGTTGCGTGTAGCGGCTGCCCATGTGCTGGACTGAGGCCGCCACGAACCCTTCCCAGCCCTGGCTCAGCGCCGGCACTGGGAAGTAGTAGGCGGCGGTGGCGGCGAGTTGGTACTCAGGAACCGAAGGCAGGCGATTGCCGCTCTCGATGCCGCCGATGATGTTGCTAAGGCCATCGACCACGTCGGAGTCGAACTCGGCTTCATTCCAGCTGCCGGCGAACGTCAGCTCCAGGCCCGTGACCGGTTGCCAGCTGAACTCGGCTTCAACGCCCGAAGCATGCGCTTCTGGAACGTTGAACGAGATGCGTGACGAGCACGAACCGGCATCGAGCGTAACCTGCAGGTTCTCGATGTCGTTGTAAAACACGGCCGCGTTGAACGTGTAGCTCGGCCGCGTCATCTTGAACCCGGCTTCGTAGTTCCACGAAGTCTCGTCCTCGTAGGATTGGAAGCCGCCGAAGATGGCTTCGTCGGCCGGCGTGCAAAGCGGCAGGTTCAACGGGTCGTTGACGCCGCCGAGGCGGAAGCCCTGCGATGCTTGCAGGTTCACGTCGATATCCGGCGAGACCTCATAGCTCGCGATCACGCGGGGCGTGATCCCGCTTGATGCGGTCGAGTCGGTGCGGTCGTCTCCGTTCGAGAACAGCCCCCCTGAGAGGAAGCGCCGGTTTTCTTCGAAATCGTAGTAGCGCGCGCCGACGGTCAGCGTGAGGCGATCGGTGAAATCGTAGCTGGCTTCCCCGAACAGCGCCCACTGATCAATATTGTAGGGCAGGTCGGAGTTGTACGGCGAGTCCGGTCCATAGCCGTTGGCGGTCGCCGCAGCCGTGCCCGCGCCCAACACGAAGTCCGTATAGAAATCGTAGCCCGGGGTCGGCAGGCGTTGCGCGTAGACGCGCTCCACATCTGAAACAAACAACCCGATCAGCCACTGGAAGCGTCCAGCGCCATTCGAAGCGAGCCGGAGTTCTTGAGTGAGCTGCTCGAAAGTTGTCGTGTCGCGCAGGTTGGACGGCAGCAGCACCGCTACGTCAGGGTAGCCGAGATCGACCGAGACGCTCCCGGTGAGGGCGCTGGCGTCGCGGCTGACCAGGATGTTGCGATGGATGTAGCTGGTGATCGACGTCAGCGTGGCGCCGCTCATCTCGTAGTTGACGGTGAGGTCGGCGAGGAAGAATTCGTCGCTGAACTCTTCGTCGAGCAACAGGAACTGCTGACGCTCATCAAAGGTCACCGCCGGGCGCGTCGTGGTGAAGGGGTTGGCGAAGAGGTTGAACCGCTCTTGGCGATTGAACCCGTTCAGTTCCACCATCTGATACGCGATGCGTGGCGTGACCGTCAGGTTAGGCGTCAATTCCATCGCGAGCGCGGCGCGGAAACCGCTGCGCTGCCCGTCATTGACGTCCTCATCTATGCCGCCGCCTTCGCGCAGCGCGTCGATGAACCCGGCGTATTCGGTGTGATAGCCGGTCACGCGTAGCGCCAGGCGGTCGGGAACCAAAACGATGTTGGCCATGCCGCGGATATGGCCGCCTTGGCCGCCGTCCGTGACTGTATTGGCGCTGACTTCGAGCGCACCGGAATTATCGGTGAGATCCGGCTGGTTGGTAATGTAACGAACCGTGCCGCCCACTGAACCAGAGCCAAAGAGCGTGCCCTGCGGTCCGCGAAGAGTTTCAACCCGGCTCAGATCGAAGAGATCGAGGTCCGGCGTGAACAACGAGAGCGAGATGACCGACTCGTCCAAATAGATCCCGACTTGTTCCTTCACGCCTGGCTGGTCGCGAACGATTTGGCCCGCCGAGACCCCGCGCAATGAGACTTGGCTTTGGCCTGGGCCGAGGTTCTGAATCGACATGCCCGCGACGCTGCGCGAGACGTCCTCAAGCGTGGTGGCGCCAGAGCGCTCGATATCTTCCTGGGTCTGGGCGTTCACCGAGAACGGAACGTCCTGGATCGAAGTCTCGCGCTTTGTCGCAGTGACGATGATGTCCTCTTCACCCTCTTGGGCCTGGGCGATGCCTGGCGCGACGGCCATTCCCAATGCCAGCGCACAACTCGCGCGCAGCAATCCAGCTCGAATCTTTGACATCTTTGGCTCCCTCAACGCACCCCGGATGTGGCGGTCCGCCACAGCATCCGCGCAGTCTTGAAAAAAGTGTCATGTGATTTTCGTAGGGGAAAACTTTTTCGCTGCGGTGCAGCACTCCCGTCACAGTTTCTCGCCGATTGGGCGAGTTCATATCGCCATGTTGTCGATCAGCCGGGTCTTGCCGAGCCAGGCGGCGGCAAGGATGCGCGCCGGTTGGGTCAGGTCCGCGATGGGCGCCAGAGTTTCGGCGTCGCGCACTGAGACGTAGTCGACGCTGGCGAAGCCAGCCGCGAGCAAATGGCTTGTGGCTTCCGCCTCAGCCGAGGGGATGGCTGCGCCAGCGCGGAGCGCTTTGATTGTTTCGTGCAACACGAAGTTGAGCCGCGCGGCAACACGGCGTTGGTCGGCGCTGAGGTATGCATTGCGCGACGACATCGCCAAGCCATCATGCTCGCGCACTGTCGCCGCACCGACGATCTCGACCGGGATGTTCAGATCGCGCGTCAGCCGCTTGATCACCAGCAATTGCTGATAGTCCTTCTCGCCGAAAATCGCGGCGTCCGGGTTGCACTGAAGCAGCAGCTTGGTGACGACGGTGGCGACGCCGCCGAAGAAGTGCGGCCGCATTTCGCCCTCCAAGGGCGCTGACACGTCCGAAACGATGACATTGGTGGAGAACCCGGGCGGGTACATGGCCGCGCGGTCGGGCGCGTAGAGGAGGTCGCAGCCAGCGCTCTCCAGGAGCGCTGCATCGCCGGCTTCGTCCCGCGGGTAGCGATCGAAGTCTTCGCTGGGCGAGAACTGGCGCGGATTGACGAAAAGGCTGGCCACGACCTTGGCGCATTTGGCCTTTGCCGAGCGAACGAGGGAGAGGTGCCCTTCATGCAGCGCTCCCATCGTCGGCACGAACGCGACCTTCGAAGGAGATTGGGCGCGCCATGCGGCGACCGCGGCGCGAAGGCTGGCTACGTCTCTGACGACCGGAAGCGTCATGCCACTGGCATTGACCGCCGCTTCGCTGGCGTCAAGTTGTCCAACCTTCCGAACACGTAACGCCGCGCTTAAGATCGTCTTAACCGCACGAGGCAACAGTCGCCCCCATGGTATCGTGCGCCGCGCTCACGTTTGCGACCGCTGCGGCTCGCCGCGCGAGCGCGCCATGAGCCTTGCCCACGAACTCGATCCGGTTCCGGCGCCGCGGCGCGCCCATGTGATTGTCGTGGGCAATCAGAAAGGCGGCGCCGGCAAATCGACTGTCGCCATGCACTTGATCGTGGCCTTGATGCGCATGGGGCGTCGCACCGGCGCCCTCGACCTTGACGTGCGCCAACGCTCCCTTACGCGCTACGTCGAGAACCGGGAACGATGGATTGCGGCGAAGGGCGCCAAGCTCGCCTCGCCGCAGATGTTTGAGTTGTCTGAAAGCCGGGATCGTTCGCTGGACCGAGCCGAAGCCGAGGAAGAGATCGCCTTCGCGGCGGTGATGCGTCGTTTGGGCGAGACCTGCGACTTCATCGTGATCGACAGTCCGGGCGGCGATTCCCATCTGGCGCGGCTCGCGCATGCCTGGGCCGATACCCTGGTGACGCCGCTCAATGACAGCTTCGTGGATTTCGACCTCCTTGGGGAGATCGACCCGAGTGAGACCGAGGCGGTAAAGCCGTCCGTCTACAGCGAGATGGTTTGGGAGAGCCGCAAGAAGAAGGCGCAAGTCGCGCGCACGCCGATCGACTGGGTGGTGCTGCGCAACCGCACGTCTACGAGCAAAGTCGAAGCCACCAACAAGAGAAGGGTCGGCGAGGCGCTGAAGACACTGTCGACACGGATCGGATTCCGCATGGTCCCCGGCCTCTCCGAGCGAGTCATTTTCCGCGAGATGTTCCTTCAGGGCCTGACTTTGCTCGACCTCGACACCGAGGCGGCGGACGCCGGCATGCGCATGAGCCATGTGGCGGCGCGCCAGGAATTGCGCGACTTCTTCGTCACCCTGAAGTTGCCCGGATTTGAGGGTGAAGCGCTGAAGTTCTAAGCGTTGCCTCAAGCTTGTGCGGGCGGCCGTTTGTTCTGGACCATTCTCATAGTCGCGGCGGGGTTCGCGCTCTTGACGCTTGTGCGCATCGGCGCGACCGAGCGCGTAATGCTACGCCGCAAGTGGCCGAGCCTGGGACTTTGGCTCGTTGCGGCGTTTCTGGCGTGGCGCGGCCTCTGGGCGCCGGCGCTGGTCGTCGCGGGCGCGGGATGGCTCGCTTGGGTCTGGCCGCCGAGGCGCGCTGTTTTGGAGATGTCAGATGAGACGGCGGACGCCGAGGCGCGCAGGGTTCTGGGCGTAGACGTCGGCGCCAGCGCAAGCGACATTCGCGCCGCCTACCGTGACAAGATGCGAACCGCTCATCCTGACCAGGGCGGCTCCCATGCTCAGGCGGCAAAGCTCGCGGCTGCCCGTGACCGGCTCTTACGCAAGCGCCCCTAGTGCATGTCCTCGCCGGTGGGTTCGGCTTGGTCGCCCTGGCTGCGCGAGTCTATTGGCGCCGGCGCCAAGACATCGACGGCCTGACCGTCCGCGGTGACGAAGCTGGTGGGCGGGAGCGGTCGCCCGTTGGCGCCGCCGGTCAAAGTGCCTGAGGCGATCGAAGCGCCGGGGGTGTAGGGCATGTCCAGGCGCCGAAGCGGGAAGCTGGCATAAGTCGCGGTATTGGGTCCCTCCCGGCGCGCGTATTCTTCAAAAGCGCCCTCCACCAGATAGGCGACCTGGGCGTCGCGCGCGACGCTGCTTTCTCCACCGAGCACCACGACGATCACCCGTCTGCCGTTCCGCTCCGCCATGGTGGCGAGGTTGAACCCCGAGGCCCTGGTGTACCCGGTCTTGATCCCATCTACGCCTTCGACCTGCCCAAGAAGCCGGTTGTGATTGCGCCCTGAACCGCGCCTCCATGCGAAGCTGGGGGTCTGGAACACGTGATAGTGCTCTGGAAAGTCGCGCCACAGCGCTTGGGAGAGGGTGGCCATGTCGCGCGCTGTCGTCCGGTGTCGGGTATCCGGCAACCCGCTGGCGTTCGCGAAGCGGGTTTCGGTCATGCCAAGCTCCCGCGCCCGAGAAGTCATATTGGCGGCGAACCGCGCCTCGCTGCCCCCGAGCCGCTCGGCAACCATGGTGGCGACGTCGTTGGCGGATTGAACCACCAGCGCGCGAATGGCCTGGTCTACCGTGATCGTATCGCCACGGCGCAGTCCAAGCCGCGACGGCGGTTGGCGCGACGCATTCCGGGACGCCGTCAGCCGTGTGTCGAGGCTCAGGTCGCCTCGCTCCAACGCCTCGAACAGCATGTAAAGCGTCATCATTTTGGTCAGGGAGGCGGGGTATCGTCCGGCGTCGGCCTGGTCCTCGAACAGGACCTCGTTGGTCCGCGCGTCCATGACAAAGGCGGAATAGCGGTCCTGCGCGGCGGCCGGCGTCGCCGCCGTCGCGGCCGCGAGAAGCAGCAAAAATGCAGCCAGTAGGCGCGCCGACCAAAATCCGCTGGGCTTCATGGCAATCCGATCCCGCAAAAACTCGGAGAAATTCAGGCAAACCTCATGCCGCGCCGATCGTCCTTTGTGCGCTTGCGCCCGTTAAGTCCGGGTGTGGATTTTGAGTTAACCCGCGCCGACTCAACTTGCACGCCCATTGCGCACAATCGAGGCTGTGGACAACGTGGTTAAGGAGCCGTGAAACACCGAGCACCGAGAAAATGCTGCACCGCAACATTTCCTGTTGACTTCGCAAGTGCAGCATAAGATAAGGACGACCAGATTCGCCCGCCAATAGTCCGGCGAACGCTCGGGAAGCCCATCCTCCCGCCCCGAAACCAAAGTTTTTGAGTCTGGAGCTAAGCTTAACATGGCCACGAAGTCCGCCCGCACCGCCGCTGAAGCGGTCGATCAAGCCGCTACCGTTTCTTCCGAAGCCCTGCGCGAGAACATGGATCGCGGCCTGGCGGCGATGTCGGAAGCTTCGGCTTTCGGCAAGCAGAACGTCGAAGCCTGGCTGGCCTCGGCCGCGGCGGCGCAAAAGGGCTTTGAAGCCCTGTCGGCCCGCACCGTGGCTTTCCAAAAGCAGGCGCTCGAGAACCACGTCGCCGCCACGAAGTCGCTGATGACCTCCAAGAGCGTGCAAGAATTCGTGGAAAAGCAAAACGACTACGCGAAGTCTTCGTTCGAAGCGTATGTCGCTGAATTGACCACGGTATCCAACCTGGTTTCGGGCGTCGCCAAGGACGCGATGCAGCCGCTCAACGAGCGCGTTAACGCTGTTGGCCAACTCATCCAGAGCGGCGCTGCCCGCTAAGCACTAGCGCGCTGCAACTCTAAACATGACGGCCCGGCTCCTTGGAGCCGGGCCGTTTTCGTGTGCCCTGATGACGTTGTGCAGCCCGCTCGCGGCATTGAGCCCTTCCATCTCGCCCCGCGATCCATAAATTGGTCCGTGCGCTGACGCGGGGTGGTCCTTGAGTCGGCGCGGGCGAAAGTACGGCGTCGATGAGCGGCGATTGGGACAAGGACGAGCGCGCCAACGGGCCAGACAGCGGCGCCGGAACGCAGACGCTCACCCGCACCAAGAAGCCTTCGCTTTACCGGGTGTTGCTCCTGAACGACGATTTTACGCCGATGGAGTTCGTAGTCTATGTTCTGGAGCGCTTCTTCCAGAAGTCGCGTGAGGAGGCCACGACCATAATGCTGCACGTGCACCAGAATGGCGTCGGTGTGTGCGGCGTATTCACTTATGAGGTGGCCGAAACCAAGGTCGCCCAGGTTCTTGATTTGGCGAAACGGCACGAGCACCCGCTGCAGTGCACGATGGAAAAGGAATAGGCCATATGGCGACGTTTTCCCGCACGCTTGAGCACACGCTGCGTCGTGCGCTTTCGTTCGCCAGCGAACACCGTCACGAGTACGTGACGCTAGAGCACTTGTTGCTTTCGCTGATCGACGACGACGACGCGGCTGCTGTGATGCACGCCTGCAAGGTCGACCTCGACAAACTGCGCGCCAACCTCGAATCCTATTTGGAGACCGAGTTGGACAGCTTGGTGACCCCCAATCGCGACCAGGACGAGCCGCGCCCGACAGCTGGCTTCCAGCGTGTCCTGCAGCGCGCGATGTTGCACGTGGACTCGAGCGGTGGGCGCGAAGTCAGCGGCGCCAATGTGCTGGTTGCGCTGTTCAGTGAACGCGAGAGCCACGCCGCCTACTTCCTGCAAGAGCAAGACATGACCCGCTATGATGCGGTGAACTTCATCGCCCACGGCTTGCCCAAGCGCGCGGGCGCTGCTCAGCCGAGACCCGTGCGCGGCGCCAACGAGGAAGAGGGCGAGCGCGTCGTCAAGCAAGGCCAAGAGGCGCTCGCGGCCTATTGCGTGAACCTCAACAAGAAGGCCAAGGAAGGCAAGATCGACCCGCTCATCGGCCGCGAAGCCGAAGTCATGCGCGCAATCCAGATTCTATGCC
>CAYRHK010000114.1:0-7672 GCA_964423825.1 uncultured Terricaulis sp.
GTTCATCGACACGATCTCCACCTTGCCGGTCGCCTTGTCTTGTACCGGATGGTTGGCGCCGTGATGGCCTTGCGGCATTTTCAGCGTCTTGGCGCCGAGCGCTAGCCCCAGCATCTGGTGGCCAAGGCACACGCCCATCACCGGCATGCCGCTTTCCACCAGCCGCTTGATCTGCGGGGCGGCGTAAACGCCTGTCGCGGCGGGATCGCCGGGCCCGTTGGAGAGCAGCACGCCGTCGGGCTTGTGCGCCAACACGTCATCAGCGGTGGCGGACGCCGGCAACACCACGCAGCGCGCGCCGATGTCGCCGAGCGCGCGCAGAATGTTGCGCTTCACGCCATAATCCATGACCACGACTGTGAAGCGCGCTTCTGCGTTTTCTTGCACGCCCTGCGGCCAGCGCCAGCGGCCTTCGTTGACGATATAAGTTTGCCCGGTGGTGACGTCCTTGGCGAGATCGAGTCCCAGCAAGCCAGGCCACGCTTTCGCGCGCTCATGCAGTGCATCGAGATCAAACTTGCCGTCGGGCGCATGCGCGATGACAGCGTTCGGCATGCCGCGCTCACGAATGCGCCGCGTCAGCGCGCGCGTGTCGATGCCAGCGAGCGCTACGATCTTGCGCTGTTTCAACCAGGCGTCGAGATCGGTGGACGCGCGCCAGTTCGAGGGCGGTGTGGGTATTGCGCGGAAGATGGCGCCGCGCGCCGCTGCGCTTGCTGCAGGTGACGAACTTTCAATGTCGCCATCATTGGCGCCGACATTACCAATATGTGGGAAAGTGAAGGCGATGATCTGGGCTGCGTAAGAGGGATCGGTAAGGATCTCCTGATAGCCAGTCATCGCTGTGTTGAAACAGACTTCGCCATCGGCGGCGCCAGTCATGCCAAGACCAGCGCCGAGAAATACTTCGCCGTCGGCTAGTACGAGGGCGCCAGTGGCCGGTGCGATTCCGTTGGACAAAACGGGTGCGCAATAGGCTGAGCCGGGAGTGGTGTCAAAGGCCCCCTAGGGTTGCGTTTGCGGTCTCGTGGCGCAGTCGGCGCCCAGATGGCGCCGCAAACGTGAACGCACTGTCAGGCGTGGAAGGTGGACGAGGAATGACGGTTCTGTAAGGTTGGGGTGTGGGGACGAGAGCGTCGAAATATTTTGCCGGAACCTTGCCGGTTCTCGGGTTGGCGGCGGCGGTTGCTTCGTGCGGGTGGCCTGGGGCGCGTGCGCCCGCGCCGGCGCGTGACGAGACGCCGCTGGTGGCGCGCGCCGATCTCTTCGGGGAGCCCTTGCGTCACGGCGGGCAATTGTCGCCGCGCGGCGACCAGGTGGCGTTCCTGGCGCCTCGCGATGGCGTCACCAACCTATGGGTCCTGTCGGTGGACGCCATGGAAGAGGCGCGCGCGCTCACCGACAATCGCGCCGAGGGCGTGGCTGACTTCGTTTGGGCGCACGACAGCGCGTCGTTATTGTTCACGCAACGCGAACAGGGCGGCCTTCGGCGGCTCTATGTGGTGGGCACCGCTGGGGGCGAACCCACGGCGCTCTCTCCCGCTGGGATGGACGCCGAGGTGCTGGGGCTCAGCGCACGCGACCCTGGCGCGGTCGTGGTGGCGTTGGCGCGGGGAGGGGCAACGAACGGCGTCGTCCGAATTGAGATCGCGACGGGCGCACAGACAACGCTGGTTCGCAATTCAGCAGCGCGCCCCTTTGCGCGCTTCTTCGTTGACCGCGACAACCGCGTGCGGCTTGGCTTGAGGTTACTTGCGCGCGGGGCAGGCGAACTGGTGTTGTTGCAGCCCGACGGCGGCGCCGAGATCACAGTGCCGCTTGAGGATGTGTTGACCACGACGTTCATCGGCGTTGCAGCCGATGGGCAGTCGTTCCTTATGCTCGATGGGTCGGGCAAGGATCACGTGGCGCTGGTGCGCGTCGATCTCGGCACTGGCGCCAAGAGCGTGCTGGGCGAGAACTCGCGAGCAGATGTCGTCGACGTCTGGCTCGATCCCGCCACCAATGCGCCGGAAGCTTTCGCCACAGAATATCTGCGGCGCGAGTGGCGCTCGCTCGATGCCGAAACCCAGGCTGACATTGAGTTTCTTCAGGGCCAACTCACGGGTGACTTTTCCATCGTATCGCGCAGCGCCGACGACAATCGCTGGATTGTCGAAGAGGAAGGACCCACGCGTCCGGCGCGGTCATACCTGTATGACCGCGGGGACCGTGGCGCGCGTCGCCTCACTTTACTGTTCCGTCATCGTCCGACCCTCGAGCAGGCGCCGCTGCAGCCAATGATCCCGGTTGAAATTGCTGCGCGCGACGGTTTGACCCTGGTGTCGTACCTCACGCTGCCGCCCGGGGCCGACGCCAATGGCGACGGGCGGCCCGAGGAGGCGGGGCCGCTGGTTTTGTCGGTTCATGAGGGGCCCTGGGCGCGCGACTCATTCGGCTTCAGTGCGTTGCACCAATGGTTGGCAAACCGCGGCTACGCGGTTTTGAGTGTGAACTTTCGCGGCTCCACCGGATTTGGCAAAGCGTTCCTGGACGCGGGCAACGGCGAATGGGGCGCGCGCATGCAGGATGATCTGATCGACGCGACGCAGTGGGCGATCGAAAACCGAATTGCACAGCCCGATCGGATCGCGGTCGTCGGCGCTGGCTTTGGAGGCTACGCGGCGTTGTCTGGCCTCGCGGCGGCGCCGGATCAATTCCGCTGCGGGGCGAGCTTTGGCGCCCCAATGAATTTGGTCGGGATGGTGGAAAGAGCGCCTGTCGATCAGCGCGACCGGTTCTACGTGCGTGTCGGCGACCCGCGCAGTGCGGAGGGACGGCAAGCCTTGCGCGAGCGCGGCGCGCTCAATTTCGCCGGTCGGATACGCGACCCGGTATTGCTGGCGCTGGGTGAACGCGACAGCGTCACGCCAAGGGGCGAGGCCGATCAGGCCGCCGCAATCCTACGCCAGCGCGGCGGGCTCACCTACATCACGTTCCCGCAAGACGGCGCCGAGTTGGGTTCGCAGAACCGGCTGTCCTATCTTGCGGTGCTCGAGCACTTCCTGGGGGATTGTCTTGGGGGGCGCGTCGAACCAATTGGGGCCACTTTCGAAGGGGCGTCGATGGTGGTCTATGACGGCGCCATCAATGTGCCAGGGCTTTCGGCGTTTGCTCGCAGACCGACGCGGCCGACGCCGGCGTCGGGGGACGGCGCTGCCAATGCTCCGGTGAGCGCGCCGCCGATAGGCCCGCCGCCCTAAGGCGCTAGGCGCTCAGAGTGCACGCGCGATTTGCGGCCGCTGAAGCTGTCCCACACCAGCGAGTGGACCCGCGCGATGGCGTCTTCGAAGTGCACGGCGTCGAACATGGAGCCGTGGGTGACACCTGAGGCTGCGAACACAACATCGCCCCTGACCATGTCGTCGAGCATCAACTTAGCGTCGACGTCGAGGCCCATGGAGCGCGCGCGCTCGCGCTCGGTGTCAGTCTCAGGCTTCAAGCGCGCTTGCATTTGGCCGCCGGCGCACCGGATGGCCGCGGCGGCGAGGACGCCCTCGGGCGCCCCGCCCGAGCCGAAATAGATGTCGACGCCGGAGCGGTGCGCTTCCGTCGTCCAGAACACGCCGGCGACATCGCCATCGGTGATGAGGCGGATGCCGGCGCCGGCTTCGCGCAACTCCTTGATCATGTGGTGGTGACGCTCGCGATCGAGCAGGCAGGCGCGGATCGCGCTCACCGGCACGCCTTTGGCGAGCGCGAGCCGGCGCACATTTTCGGCGGGCGAGAGGTCGAGATCGACGACGCCGGGCTCGTAACCGGGGCCGATGGCGATCTTGTCCATATACATATCGGGCGCGTGCAACAGGCCGCCTTCTGGCGCGAGCGCCACCACCGTCATCGCGTTGGGGCCATCATGAGCGCAGAGCTTGGTGCCTTCGAGCGGGTCGACGGCGATGTCAGCACGCGGCCCCCCGGCGCCGAGTTCTTCGCCGATGTAAAGCATCGGGGCTTCGTCGATTTCGCCCTCACCGATGACGACCTTGCCGTGAAATGGCGCGCTCTGGAAGGAGCGGCGCATGGCGTCAACGGCGGCCTGATCGGCGTCGTTCTTGCGGCCATAGCCGGTCAGGCGCGCGCTGGCGACAGCGGCGGCTTCGGTGGCTTCCAGCGCGATCTGCGAGAAAATCGCACCCAATACGGGGTCTGACACGGAACAAGTTCTCCTTGTTCGCCTGTTTGCCCGTGTGGGCGGGGGAGAGCAACCGCGCTGGTTGACGCGCTAGCGCACGCGCTCGAAACGGACGACCTTCTGCTCGCGGTCGACATAGGCGACGCGATACCCTGCACGGGTCCAGGCGGGTGTGTGGATTTCCTGCTCCTGGTTGTGGTTCGACCAGAAAGAGCGATGCTTGATGGCGCTTTCGGGCAGCGGTTTGCCGATGATGGCCTCGATGTCTTCGAAGGCGAGCATCTGGGCGCGCCCGTTCTGCCGTTCGAGGTGAGCCTGCAAAGCCTTGTACTTCCGCAACATGGGCAAAGCCTCCGTGCGGCGCCGCGGCGGCCTCCGGTCGCGCCGCAACGCTAACGGACGGGAAGCTCGGTGATTTGTGGTGAACGAAAGGTTACCAACCGCGCTCGCGGCTGTTGCGCTCCACCCGATCGTGGCAATCGGCGCGGTCCGAGCCGCGGTGCTGGTCGCATTCCTCGTGCGCGCGCTCGTCGTAGGCGTTTTGAAGCGTCGACATGCAGCCAGACAGGAGCGCCGTCGCGCACAGAAGAGCCGCCAATTTGCGCATCGCGTTGTCCTCCTGCGCACGGATGCGCAGGCAGCACTTCGGCGTTTCCGTGGCGAAACGAACACCTAATCAGGGGCGCGCACGATTTGGCAGGTGTTGGGAAGGCTGTGAACGTTAAAGCGATACTCAGCGTTTGCCGGCACCCGCACGTAGAAGACCTCGCCATCGGGCGGCTGGTATTCGATCACATAGTCATTGGGGCGCCGGCACGGGAGCATAGCGCTGGTGAAGGTGGCGCAGTGGACAACGCCTGGGCCGTTGTCGAGCGTGACCATGCCGCTTTCGTGGATGACCGCGCGCCCATGAGCGGCGCCCGCCTCGCGCGCTGCGTTGAAGGCGGTTTCGCCGATGATTTCACATGGCGTCGTTGGCGCGTTTGGCGGCGCCCATGAGGGCCCGCAGGCGCTCAACAGCAGCGCCGCGGCGAGCGCTATTCGTTTTTGGCTCATCAGCCTCTTCCCTGGCATTAGGTGCATCATGCGGCTGGATTCTGCCGACGCCAAGTCTAGGGTCGGGAAATGCGTGCTTTGCTCCTGACGGCAATCCTGATGCTTTCCGCTTGCGCCACCAGGGGCGAGGCGGGGCCTTCGCTGCGCTACGCCGATGCGGCCAGTCGGGGCGCTTGGGCGAGCCTGCTCGCGGGTCGGCCAACGGAAGCGCAGGTGGAGCGTGCGACAGAAGACTGGTCGCAAGCGCTGGGCGACAGCTTTGCCTGTCGGGTCCCTGGGCGCGATGTAGTCAACGCAGGTTTGGTGGGAGCGCTTGAGATTGCGGCGATGAACGCCGCCATGAGCCGCGGCGGCGAAGCCGAGGTGCGGGCAGGCGTGGCGCGCTATGTCGGCACGCTTGCCGGTCTCGCGTTCGAACGGCGCGATGCGCCAAGCGAATCGCGCTGTGAGGCGTTGCGGGTCTGGGCGCCGCGGATTGCGGCAGAGGGACGTGAGACAGTGCAACGAGCTCAGCGGAACGGGCTGATGGAAGAGGAGTACGGCGTCTTGTTGGGGCTGCTGGCGCGTTGACGCTAGCCGTTGTCCGCATCTGCGGCCTCTTGACCGCGCGGTGCGCGCGAGCGTTGATCGGGGACGGTTCTTTCTGGGAGCGCTCATGTCGTTCAATCGCCGCGCATTGTTGCAAGGGGGCGCTGCGGCGCTCGCGTTTCAGGGGTGGTCATCGGACGCCGCGCTCTCGCCAGACGCGAACGCAGACCGGCTGTTGTCACGCCTCACGGAGCAATTGCTGCGGTTCTATCCCGAAAGCGCGACCAGCGCTGGCGTAGACAAGGACGCGCGTGAAGTGCTGCGGTCGCGGCTGTCGAGCCGATCATCGAGCGGGCAGACCGTCATCGCCGACCATGTGCGCGACGCATGGGAGCAGCTGCGCAGCGTCAATCTGGCGGCGCTCAGCACTGAGAAGCGGCTCGATGTCGAGGTGGTGCGCGCAGCGTACGAACTGGCGGTGGATGGGTTTGGCTTTCCCTATGGCGATGTGGCAGTGCTCAATTCCAATTGGTCCTATCGCAACACGCCTTATGCGGTGGCGCAGAATGTCGGCGCCTTCGTCGAGATCCCATCGTTCCTGGATGCAAGCCACTCGATCAATTCGGCGGAAGACGCCGAGGCCTATCTAGCGCGGCTGGAGGCATATGGCGGTCAGCTTGGGGATGAGCGACTGCGGGTCCGCGCTGACGCGGGGCGCGGGGTGGTGTTGCCGGACTTCTTGCTGGCTAAGACGCTGACGCAGTTGCGTACAAGCCGCGCGGCGCCGTTTGCCCAATGGGGCGTGGTGACGTCGCTGACGACGCGCGCCGAGCGCGCGAACCTTGATGTAAGGTACGGCCTTCACGCGGCGCGAATTGCCGAGCGCAGCATTGCGCCGCGCCTCGATCGGTTGATTGACACGCTTGAGGACATGCAGCGGCGCGCGACGAGTGATGCCGGCGTCTGGAAGCTGCCGCGCGGCGAAGAGTATTACGCCTGGGCGCTGCGCGCGGGCACGACCACGACGATGTCGCCCGACGAAGTGCACCAGATGGGGCTCGACGAACTCGCCTCGCTGCATGCGCGCATGGACACGATTTTGCGCTCCGTCGGCTATCGCGACGGTAGCGTCGGCGCGCGCATGCGGGCGTTGGGCGCCGATCCGCGCTATCAGTTCGCTGATGGTGATGCGGGCCGCGCCGAGATCATGGCGTTCATCGAAGAGCGCATCGCCGACATTCGCGCGAGGTTGCCGCGCGCGTTCAACACGCTGGTGCGCGGCTATCTCGAAGTGGTGCGCATTTCGCCAGACGTGGAGGCTGGCGCGCCGGGCGCCTATGGCGGCGCCGGCACGATCGATGGCAGCGAGCCCGGCCATTTCTGGATCAATTTGCGCACGCCGGCGCTGCACAACAAATTCAGCCTGGCCGACCTCACCTATCACGAAGCGATCCCGGGCCATGTCTGGCAGGGCGAATACACGTTCCGTCAATCGCTCATTCGGTCCTTGCTCGGGTTCAACGCCTACAGTGAAGGCTGGGCGCTGTACGCACAGCAGATCGCTGACGAACTGGGCGTCTACGATGAGTTTCCCGTCGGGCGGTTGGGCTATCTGCAATCTTTGGCGTTCCGCGCTTGCCGCTTGGTGGTTGATACCGGGCTGCACGCCAGTTCCAAACGCTGGACGCGTCAACAAGGCATCGACTTCTTCGTACGCGAAAACGGTTCGAATGCGGACGAGGTGCAGAGCGAAGTGGATCGCTATTGCTCATGGCCGGGGCAGGCGTGCGGCTACAAGGTGGGGCATTCGGCGATCAATCGCTTGCGCGATGGCGCGCGCCAAGCTTTGGGCTCACGCTTCGACGTGTGCGCGTTCAACGACGCGGTCGTAACCGGCGGCAACGTGCCGATGACGGT
>CAYRHK010000115.1:0-7659 GCA_964423825.1 uncultured Terricaulis sp.
CCATGTCGGACTCGTTGATCGCCTTCCAGCCGGCGATCGAGGAGCCGTCGAACATCGTGCCTTCGGTGAAGATGTCCTTGTCGATCATCGACACGTCGAAGGTGACGTGTTGCATCTTGCCGCGCAGGTCGTTGAAGCGCAGGTCGACGTATTGCACTTCCTTGTCTTTGATCATTTTGAGGACTTCGTCGGACATCGGTGTCTCCAGACTTTGAAAGGGATGGTTGGTCTTAGATTGCGGCTGCGCCGGTCTCGCCGGTGCGAATGCGGACCGCGTTGAGGACTTCGAGCACGAAGATCTTGCCGTCGCCGATCTTGCCGGTGCGGGCGGCGGTTTGGATGGCTTCGATGGCGGCTTCGACCTGATCGTCGCCGACGACGAGTTCGATTTTCAACTTGGGCAGAAAATCTACGACGTATTCGGCGCCTCGGTAGAGTTCGGTATGGCCCTTTTGGCGCCCGAAGCCGCGCGCCTCGATGACGGTCATGCCTTGCAGGCCCAGCGCCTGGAGCGCTTCCTTTACGTCATCCAGTTTGAACGGCTTGATGATGGCTTCGATCTTTTTCACATCGGGACTCCCTGGCGGCTGCCTTAACGGTGATTCTCACGTTGGGGAGAAGAACGGCTCCCCAGGGGCGCCTTGCGCGGTGTAGAATGGGTTCTGTGGTTATTTGCTGGGCGCCGGCGCCTCGTGATTAGGCGCCGGGCGTTGGGAGAGCCGGAGACGTGAGCGGAGAGATCATTTCGATCGCGGACATGCGCACCCTCGACGCCGCGAGCGCCGAGGCCGGGGCGCCCACACGCGCACTCATGGAGAACGCTGGGAGCGCGGTCGCGGCCGCCGTCATGGCGCGGTTTGCGCCGCAACCAACTGCGGTGCTGTGCGGCCCTGGCGCCAATGGCGGCGACGGTTGGGTAACGGCCCGGGTGTTGCGCGACGCGGGCTGGCCGGTGTGGGTGGAGTCGCTTGTGCCGCGCGAAGCGTTGAGCGGCGACACGGCGGACGCCGCCAGCGGGTTCCGTGGTCGCGTCAGCACCTTGCGCACCGGGGAGACCAGCGCCGAGCTGTTCATCGATGCGCTGTTTGGCGCGGGCCTGTCGAAACCGTTGGAAGGCGATGTGGCGGTTTTGGCCAAGCGGCTCGCGAAGGCGCAAGTGGTGGCGGTCGATGTTCCCAGCGGGTTGCAAGGCGATACCGCCAAGCCGCTCGGAGAACACTGCTTCGATGCGGCGCTCACCGTGACGTTCGTGCGCAAGAAGCTTGCTCATGTCCTGATGCCGGGGCGCGCGCTATGCGGGGAAGTGGTAGTGGCCGACATTGGCGTCCCCGACGCCGCGCTGGCCGGATTGTCGTCGAATACGTTTGAGAACTCGCCGGCATTGTGGCGTTTGCCGCGTCCCGCCATTGAAGCGCACAAGCATGCGCGCGGGCATGCGATGGTTGCCAGCGGAGGCCGCGCGCGGAGCGGCGCGGGGCGCCTTGCGGCGCGCGCGGCGTTGCGCATTGGCGCGGGACTGGTGACGGTGCTTTGTCCCGCTGAGTCGGCGGCGGAGAACGCGGCTCAGCTGACTGCAATCATGTTGCTTGAGGTCGGGGACGCGAACGCGTGGACGGCGGCGTTGAAATCGGCGGATGCGTTCGTGATCGGCCCGGCGTTCGGGGTGACGACTTCGCATCGCGAAACGCTCACGGCCCTGCTGGCGCAAGAGGCACGGGCGCCGTTTGTGCTGGACGCCGACGCGCTGACATTGTTGGCGCCGATGCAGAGGGCGCTGCTCCCAAAGGACGTGATGACGCCGCACCGGGGCGAGTTCGAGCGATTGTTCCCGGATATGTACAAATCATACGAGTCCAAGGTGGAGGCGGCGCGCGCGGCGGCGGCGAAGGCGGGCTGCACGATGTTGCTCAAGGGACCGGACACCGTCATCGTGGCGCCCGACGGCAAGGCGGTGGTGAACACGACCGGTTCGCCCTACCTCGCGACGGCAGGCTCGGGCGATGTGTTGGCGGGCATGATCGCGGGGTTGATCGCCCAGGGCATGAGCGGTTTCGATGCCGCCGTGGCGGGCGCGTGGATGCATGGGCGCATTGGCGAGGCGCTTGGCGCTGGCCAGATCGCGGAAGATCAGGCCGAGTTTTTGCCGGTTGTTTTGAAGGACTTGCTCGCCGAGGAGGAGAATGCGGCGGGGATGGGCTGATCGGGCCTGTTGCCGGGCGGGGTTTTGGTCTAACGACGAGGGTGTGCGCAGGCGGACGGGGCGTGTGCGCAAGAAGGGGTCGGACAATGGTTTGGTGGTGGTGGATCATTCCAGGCGTGGTGGCGGTCATCGGCTTGGCGGTCGCGCTCAGCGGCTTGGGCTGGATGTTCCGCGGCAAGCCGTTCAAAGGCGGACGCGGCGTGCTGGGCGGGGGCGTTTTCTTGGCGGCGGGAGCGGCGGTCAGTCTGCTCGGGCTCAACGTCCAAACCTATCACAGGCTTGGAGAAGCGCAGCGCAATGTCGCGACTGTCGAGTTTCACCTCGTGGAAGGGACGACCAATACATACGACGTGATCTTGACCGAGGCGCCCAGCGAAGATGGCGTGCAGGGGCAGGTGCATCGTTTCCAGGCTACCGGTGACGATTGGCAATTGAGCGCACGCGTGGTGCGGTGGAAATCGTGGGCGACGGTGCTCGGGTTGGACGCGCAGTATAGGCTGGATCGCTTCGACAGCCGCTACCGAGACGTTGATGTGGCGCGCACGACGCCGCCGAGCGTCTATCCCATCCTTCCGGTGCGGCGCACCGGCATCGACTTCCTGCCTGTGGTTAGCACCGTGAGCGAGTACATTCCGCTGGTGGACGTGCCCGAGCACGGGCAAGCCGTCTACTGGCCGATGGCGGACCGCGCTATTTATCGAGTGGACATCACTGCTCAGGGTCAGCTCTTGCCCGATGAGGCGAACGAAGCCGCTGCGGAGGCGGTGGCGAGCTGGGGCACGACGAGGGTCGAGAACGAGTAAGGTTCTGGTGCGGACGGCGGGAGTCGAACCCGCACGCCTTGCGGCGCTGGAACCTAAATCCAGTGCGTCTGCCAGTTCCGCCACGTCCGCGTGCCGCGCGGGGTGTAGGCGTGTCCACGCTTGGCGTCCACCCTTGGCGTGGACAGGCAGGGGCCTGCATGCAATAAGCCCCGCTTTCCACGAAATCCGTGCCGGTTGGGTCTCGCCCAGAACGGCCGTAAAGGTTCGAAAGCGTACCGATAATGCAGCTCACAGAGCGCCGCTCAGAAGGTCTTCTCCGCGTTTACGACATCGTCGTCCCAGCCGCTGACCTCCAGCAAAAGCTGGCCGCCAAGATCGAGGAGGTGCGACCGCGCGTAAAGATCAACGGGTTCCGACCGGGGAAGGTGCCAGCGAGCCACATCCGCAAGCTTTATGGTCCCTCGATGATGCAGGACATTATCAACGAGGCGCTGCAGAGTTCGACCAAAGAGTCGCTGGAGAAAGCCAAGGCGCGTCCCGCGTCGGAGCCTTCGCTCGACCTGAAGAGCGACATCGCCAAAGTCATGGCTGGCGATGCAGACCTGCAGTTCGAGGTCTCTTTGGAGATCATGCCTGACTTTGAGCCGGCGGAGTTGAAGAACATCGCTGTCACGAAGCCCGTCGCGGCGGTGAGCGACGCGCAGGTGGACGAACGATTGGCGGCGCTCGCCGCGGCAAACAAGTCCTACGAAGAGAAGTCCGGGCCTGCGGAAGACGGCGATGCCGTGGTGGTCGATTTCGTCGGGCGCATCGATGGCGAGGCGTTCTCGGGCGGTTCGGCGGAGGACGCGCAGGTCATCATCGGGTCGAAGCAGTTCATCCCGGGGTTCGAAGAGCAATTGATCGGCGCCGCCGCGGGCGAGACCCGCAATCTCAACGTGATTTTTCCGGAGGCCTATCCGGCGGAGGCGTTGAGGGGCAAAGCTGCGGTTTTCGAAACCAAGATCAAGGCGGTGAAGGCGGCGAAGACGAGCGCGCCAGATGACGAATGGGCCAAGCAGCTGGGTTTTGAGGCGTTGGCGCCGCTTCGCGAAGCGCTGCGGCAGCGTCTGGACAGCGAGCACGCCCAGCAATCGCGGGCCAAGGCCAAGCGGGCGCTCTTCGACGCTTTGGACTCGGCGCACAGCTTTGAACTGCCGCCTCGGATGGTCGAAGCCGAATTCCAGCAGATCTGGCGCCAAGTGAAGGCGGACCGCGACGCGGGCAAGCTCGATCCGTCAGACGAGGGCAAGAGCGATGACGCCCTCCAGAACGAGTATCGCGCCATTGCCGAACGGCGGGTGCGGCTCGGGCTGGTGCTGGCTGAGATCGGGCGTCGCCACAAGCTGGAGGTGAGCGATCAGGAGGTCGGCCAGGCCATTGCGGCGCAGGCGCGCAACTTCCCGGGCCAGGAAAAAGAGATCTTCGACATGTACCGGCGCAATCCGAACCTGGTGGCTCAGGTGCGGGCGCCGCTCTACGAGGAAAAGGTCGTCGATTACGTCCTGGAATTGGTGAACGTGCGCAACGAAACGGTCGAGCGCGACGTGTTGTTCGCTGACGACGACGCGCCCGTTGGCGCCTGAGGCGCGCAGTAGAGGGCTTGCGGCGAAGTCGCGACGGTCAAATATGGCGGTTAGCGAATCCTGATTCTGAACGTTTGGCCCGCCGTTTGCCTGCGGGTCCCCGGCGAGGACTTAGATGCACGACCCCAGCGACCGTATTAGCAACATCATCATCCCCACCGTATTCGAGCAAACCAGCCGTGGCTGGGATCGTTACGATATCTTTTCGCGGCTGCTGAAGGAGCGGATCATCTTCGTCAGCGGCGCGGTAGACGACACCGCGGCCGCGATCGTCACTGCGCAGTTGCTGTTCTTGGAGTCGGAGAACCCGAAGCGCGAGATCTCCATGTATATTAACAGCCCAGGCGGTTACGTGACCGCGGGGTTGGCGATTTACGACACCATGCAATATGTGCGCAGCCCCATCTCTACCGTGTGCATGGGTTTGGCGGCCTCGATGGGATCGCTGTTGCTTGCGGCCGGCGCGAAGGGCATGCGCATCTGTCTGCCGAACGCGCGGGTGATGGTGCACCAACCTTCGGGGGGCTATCGTGGCCCGGCCTCGGATATCGAGCGCCATGCTGAAGACATCATCGCCACCAAGCGTCGGCTCAACGAGATCTACGTCAAGCATACCGGGCAACCTTACGAGGTCATCGAACGTACGCTCGACCGCGACTACTTCATGACCGCCGAAGAGGCGCTGAAGTTTGGCCTCATCGACCGTGTTTACGAAAAGCGGGAAGCGCCCGAAGGCGCGAGCTAAGCTCACAGGGATGTGACGCCGCGCGGCGCGACATGGTTCCCGAAGACGGTATTGTGCCGTTGGCCTGGTTCGGGGGAAGTCATGAAAATGCGCGCGTGGGTTGCGGGGTTGGCGGCGATTTTTTGCTGTGCGTCGTTGTGGACTGGCGAGGCGCGTGCGCAAGCAGGCGCTGAGCCGGATATCGTGGTTACGGGTGAGCGGTTGCGCGAGGTCTTGCGCGAATTCGCCGGTGCGGCGTCCGCGGAAATGCCCAATGAGGACCAACTGCCCACTTGGGAGCGGCGGGTGTGCCCGGGTGTCGTGGGCCTAGGTGCGCGGCAAGCGCAATTCATCATCGATCGCATGGCCCAGCGCGCCGACGCGGTCGATCTCGGCGTGCGCGGCCCTGGGTGCCGTATCGATATCCTCATCTTCTTCACGCCGGACGCCGATCGCCTGGCGGGTGTGCTGGCGGATGAGTACGACGACCTGTTCGGCGTGGTGCAGCGTGACGACACAGTGCAGTCTCAGGGCCAAGAAGGCTTGGCGATGTTCGTAGCCAGCGATCTGCCCGTGCGTTGGTGGCACGTGAGCCGAACCTACACCGGACGTGGCGGCCTGGTCGGGGAAGGCGGCACGGTGGCGGTGGACAGTCCGAGCCGCGTTCGACGCACCACGAACCAGCGGTTCAGCAACGTGGTTATCATCGTCGACGCGGGGCGAGCCCAAGGCGTTCGCTTTGATGCCTTGGCGGACTATCTCAGCATGGTGGCGCTCGCGCAGGTCGATCCGGAGGCAGATTTCAGCGGGTACCCGACGATCTTGAACTTATTTGGAGCGACGCCGCCGCTGGGCATGACGGATTGGGATCTGGCCTATCTTGAAGGGCTCTATTCAGCGCGGCCCAACGCTGTGAGCAGTGATTGGCAGGAGCGGGACATCGCCAGGCGTATGGAAGAGGCGCTCGCCCCCGGCGCCGAGGCGGCGGGCCCCCGCTAACCGTCATTCGACCGAGAATCGCGTGCCTTTATCGATTATCGCTATCCAGTTTTATCGTTTTGCAGTAAAGACTGCCCTGTGGTTATGAACCTCAGGAGCGAAACGATGCGAGCGATGTTGGTAACGGCGGCCTTTCTGGCCATGGCCCAGACTGGGGCTTGGGCGCAGGACCCGGTGGTCGCGGGCGACGACATCGTCGTCACCGGCGACCGGTTGCAGGAGATCCTGCGCAGCTTTGTCGGAGAGGTGGCCGCAGCAAGCGGCAGCGAAGATCAACTGGCTCGCTGGGATGACTCGCTCTGCCCGGCGATCATTGGTTTACGGGACACGCGTTTGGCGCAGTTCATGGCGGATCGGCTGGCGCAGCGCGCGTTTGCTGTTGGTCTCGAGGTCGGGGGGCCGGATTGCCGCCCGAACACGTTGATCTTCGTCACCCCGGACTCCAATCAATTGGCGCGAGAAATTGCCAGTGAATACAGGGAGTTCATTGGGTACCGCGCCACTGAGACCAGCGTAACCCTTGGACAAGAAGCGTTGAACGATTTCGTGGAGACGCGGCGACCGGTGCGGTGGTGGCACGTCAGCCAGACCGTGGGCGCGGACGGCCAAACCCTTAGCGACGGCGAGGCCAGGCAGGCGTCGGGCGGCGGGTTCGCGGGCGCCCAGGTGCTGCGGGGTCCTGACGCGGGGCGGTTGCGGCGAACAACGCGGCAGGATTTGAGCCGGGTGGTGATCATTGTTGACGCATCGCTGTCGGCGGGCGTGCAGATGGACGCGTTGGCCGACTATGTGGCGATGGCGGCCCTGGCGCAGATCGCACTGGACGCTGACACGGGCCAAGTGGCTACTATCCTTAACCTTTTTTCGGATCGCGCGCGTGGCGCGACGACGCCCGCAGGTCTGACCGATTGGGATCTGGCCTATCTGCGCGGACTTTATGAGGCGCCGCGCGCGGCGCGGAATTCACGCGCCCAAGAAGGTTCGATCGCCCGATCGATGGAAGAGGAGCTCACCGGGTCGACAGCCACGACGGGCGGGAATTAGTTGGTTACGTAGCCGAAACTGAAGCAAATTGATCCCGTCAAAACGGCCGCAGGCGTGACTACCACGCTTGCGGCCCCGTCCTTGCTATGGTCGTATTGGGCGCCCGGGACGGGTGGTGAACGCTTTTGAAAGGGATCGCTGTCAACGATCCGACAAAGCGGGACAAAATGGCGGGCGAAAGCCTGTGATGGTCCTTATATTGTCGGTTGGGTGGCATCGCCCGGCAGAGGAAACAAGATGAGCAAAGGCGCGGCCGGCGGAGAGTCCAAGAACACTCTCTATTGCTCTTTTTGCGGCAAGAGC
>CAYRHK010000116.1:0-7569 GCA_964423825.1 uncultured Terricaulis sp.
CCGTAGACGCGCGCGATGCCGTCGCCGACCGACAAGATGCGGCCGACTTCGGCCACCTGCGCTTCGGCGCCGAAGCCCTTGATCTGTTCTTTCAGGATTGCGGAAATTTCAGCGGCGCGGACATCCATACTCGTAAACCCCTCAGGCGGATTTCAGTTGCAGGCGCAAGCTGTCGAGCTTGCTCTTGATCGATGCGTCGAACTGGCGCGAGCCGACGCGGACGACAAAGCCTCCGATGAGGCTCTCGTCGACCTTGGTTTCGGCCTCGACCTTGCCGCCAAGCTTTTTGCCCAGCGCCTCGATGATGGCAGACTTATCATTGGCCGATAGCGGCCGAGCGGAAACGATCTCGATTCGACGGGCGCCCCGGTCGCGCGCGGCCAGCGCTGCGAACGCCGAGGCGATCTGCGGCAACTCTGCGGCTCGGCGATTGGTCGCGGCGACACCGATGGCCTTGCGGCCCAGGTCCGAAATGCCGAGCTTGGCGGCGACCGCTGCCAACGCCTTGGCCTTTTCCTGCGGGTCGATCAGCGGCGAGCGCGCGGCAGCACGCAAGTCGGCGCTCGCGTTCCAAGCCTCTGAAAACTTTGCGAAATCGCCCTCGACCGCAGCGACGCTCCCCGCCTCCTTGGCCAAGTCGAAAACGGCCTGCGCGTAGCGTGCCGCCGCTTCGGAAGCACCGCCGTCCATACCTTCCGCCACGTCAATCTCGCTGCTGAGCCGCTGGCGCGACCGCTTCGCCCCGCGCTTCTCGCGGCGTAACGATGCTCGCGCCGGCGGGCTTTTGGTGACGCCAACCGGGAAATCTGCCCCATACGCCAATGCGTCGCGATCGCTTACGCGCGCGGGACCTCATGACGCGCGCGGGGCCTACCACGCCAGGTTCGCCCTTGACAACCGGCGCCGCGCGGGCCCGATCAGCGACAAAATCGCCGCCCAAGGGCCCGGGGGAAACGCCAGTAATGACCAACGAACCAACCGCCGCCGCGAGCGGCCAGGAAATACCGCCCGCGAAGTTGCGCCAAGTCGTGGCTGCCTCCTCCGCCGGCACGATTTTCGAGTGGTATGACTTCTTCGTCTACGCCGTGATTGCGGACGTTTTGCGCAGGAACTTCTTTAGTGACGCTGTCCCCGAGGCCCAGGCCAACGTCCTCACGCTTCTGATCTTCGCCGCCGGCTTCCTCGTCCGACCATTAGGTGCGCTGGTGTTTGGCAAGGTGGGCGACTCGACCGGGAGGAAGGGTGCCTTTCTCATCACCATCACGATGATGGGCCTTGCGACATTCGCCATTGGCTTCCTGCCTACCGCGAGCCAAGTCGGCGTCTGGGCGCCTATCCTGCTTCTCCTATGCCGCGTGCTCCAAGGCTTCGCATTGGGCGGCGAATACGGGGGGGCCGCCATCTATGTTGCCGAGCACGCCCCACACAATCGGCGTGGCGGCGCCACCGGTTGGATTCAAGCCTCCGCCGCGCTCGGGCTGTTTGGCGCCCTCTTCGTGGTGCTGATCACGCGCGCGTTCATGGGCGAGGCTCTGTTTGGCGCATGGGGCTGGCGCGTTCCATTCTTGGTTTCGATCGGGCTCCTCGCGGTATCGGTGTGGATCAGACTCCAGCTTGAAGAAAGCCCGGCGTTCAAGCGCCTCCAAGATGAAGGCGCCATCACCAAGCGCGCCTACCACGAAAGCTTCTTCGAGTGGCGCAACGCCAAGATCGTGCTGTTGGCGCTGTTCGGCCTCATGATGGCGCAAGGCGTGGTCTGGTACACCGCCAGCTTCTACACGCAATTCTTCCTCCAACAGACGCTCAAGGTGGATTCAGCGACGGTGAATCTGCTCATGATCGCTATGGTGGCGATTTCGGCGCCGCTCTATCTACTCTTCGCCCGCCTCTCCGACTCCATCGGCCGCAAGCCCGTCATGCTCGGCGGCATGCTGCTTATGTTGGTGTTGTACTTTCCGGGTTTCGACTATATCACACGCTCTGCGAACCCCGCGCTGGCGAGCGCCAGCGCTACGTCGCCCGCCATTGTGACGGCAGATCCCGCGGATTGCAGTTTTCAACTCGACTTGACCGGCGGCGCCCATCAATTCTCCTCGTCTTGCGACATCGCCAGGGGCGCGCTTGCTGCCGCGGGGGTAAGCTATACGACTGAGGCCGGACCAGTCCGAGAGCCCGCCCGCGTGCGCGTCGGCGACCGCGAGATCATCGCACCCAATGCAGAAGGCGGCTCAACAGCGGAAATTCGCGCCGCGCGAAGCGGCTTCGCCGACCGCCTGCACATCGCGCTCGGCGAAGCCGGCTACCCCACGCGCGTCATTGACAGGCCCAATTGCTCGCCCGATCCCGCAGAACCTGAGAAGTGCCGCCAGACAGTGATGGCCGCTCCCGGCCCCATGCAGGACTGGAGCCTCGGCGAAATCATCCGCGTGTTCAGCGAGAAGGCCGGCGTCTTCGCCATAATGATCCTGTTCGTGATCGCCGCCACGGCGCTTTACGGCCCGCAGGCCGCGGCGCTGGTCGAACTCTTTCCCACCCGCATCCGCTACACGGCGCTGTCGCTGCCGTATCATATTGGCACAGGCTGGTTCGGCGGCCTGTTGCCGGCGATCGTGTTCGCAATCAACACCGCGACCGGGCAGATCAACGCCGGCCTCTGGTTTCCATTCGTCGTCACCGCCATCGCCGCGACCGTGTGCTTCCTGTTCCTGCCGGAAACCAAGGATCGCGACATCCACGCATGAACGCCGCGCATGGTTTTTAACGGCTTCACCAGCTCTCTGAACCGAAGCTTAAACGCAACCGTGCATAGTGCCTTTCATGACGGCGATCCCCCACGCCGCATTGGCCCTCACCAGCGCCCTTGGCCGCTTCGAGCTCGCAGGCTCCCGATTGCTCGAAGCGGCCACTGGCTCTGGCGAAGGTGCTGAAGCAGCGCTCGTAGAGATGATCGAAGCGAAGGCGCAGGCCAAGGCCGGCGTCGCGCTCGTCCAGTTCGCCGACGAGATGTACGAAGCGCTGCTCGCGATCCGTCGCGACTAAGAGCGGCGGAACGGACTAAGCAATAGTCGAAGCCACGAACGATCGGTTTCGCCCTCTACGCCAATGCTCATGGCTGGCGAGCGGGCCATGGGGCTCCAACTGCGGAAGAACCGATCCCAAATCGTAAGCAGCAAACCGTAGTTTGAGTTGGTGTCGACGCGGATCGCGTGGTGATGCACCCAATGGTGCGATGGCGTCACAACGAACCAGCGCAACCCCGACTCGACTTCAGCAGGCAGGCGAACGTTTGAGTGGTGAAAGAGCGCTGCGGCCAGCGCCAAGGCGTCAAAGACTACAAGCGATGTGAGATCGATATCCGCGACAATTATTAGCGGGGCGCGCGCCAAGGCTGAGATCAGAACCTCGCCTGGATGGAAGCGCACTGCACTGGTGGTGTCCAGAAATTCATCAAAATGATGGACGCGGTGAAAACGCCACAGCACTGGCAAGAGGTGATTGGCGCGATGCCAACAGTAGGTCCAAAGGTCGAGGACCAGGAAGTCGAGGGTTAGGCTCGGCCAGAACCCGATCTGAGGGCGGGTCCAGACATCCAGCGAAACCGCCAATGCGGCGATTGGCACAGTGATGATAGGGTTCATCGCGGTGTTGAGGGCCCAGAGTGCCAGATTGCGAAAGAGCCGCCGGGCATCGGCCTTCTCGGCCCGCTGGGCCGACGGCGCCACACGTTCCGCCAACGCCAACACGGCAAACACGAGGCCAACGAACAGAGCTTTCAGCAACTTCGCGGCGCCATCATGACTTGGCTGATCCGCAACTTGCGCCGCCGAGCACGCAGAAGGTAGCGCAATATTTGTGATTGAGCGCCACCGGAACCGAGGCCTCCGACAAGGACCCGCCGAGTTCAAACTGCTCGTCGTAAGGAAGCAGGGTGCACGCTACCACCGATGGCCCTGCCGCGCCCTTACGCTTGACGACCATTCGCGCCGAAGCGCACATGACGTCGTTGGGGTCTTTCTTGAGGATCTCCCAACAGGCCTCCGTGATTTCGGGCGGATCAGCGCCGGCCTCCATTTCGGGAAACAAAACCAAAGCTTGTGGATCATTGGCGTCGATGTCGACTCCGAGTGTCTTGAAAAGCACGCGAAAGCGGGCGCGAAGCTCGTCTTCCGGCTCTTGTGAGAAGCCTCGCCCGGCGACCTCGACCGCGAAGGCGTTGTCGGCGAGCCAGCGAAGGCCTTGCAAGGTCTTGGCATAACTGCCAACGCCGCGTTCGGCGTCGTGTACGTCTTCGCGCGGGTCGTCTAGCGACACGCGCAGTCGCAAGCGCGCGCCGTGAAGGCTTTTTAGCTCCCGAAGCTGCGTCTGCACCCGCATCATTGGACGCATGGCGTTGGTGAGCACGAGTACTTCGAAGCCGCGCGCAAGGGTTTCGGCGAGCATACCGATCAAGGCCCTGTTCATGAAGGGCTCGCCACCAGTGAAGCCGATCAGCTCCGTCGAATGGCGGTCGCGCTCGATCTCATCGAGATAGCCGACCACATCCTCAATGGTGAGATAGGCTAGGCGGTCATTCTTGGGTGAGCTTTCGATGTAGCAATGGGAGCAGGTGATGTTGCAGATCGTGCCCGTGTTGAACCAAAGGGCATCAAGGCGCCGCAGCGCAACGATGGCGCGCGGCTCGCCCCTGGCGGTGACCCTCGGGTCCGCGAACTTGGCTTGCCCCATTAGGCTTTTTCCCTCACCCCTGAGTGCGAATCCAGATTAAGCACCGGATCATGGATACGCACGAGATTATCGTTCAGGTTACGCCGCTGCCCCACTTCGAGGGGCTCGCGCTTCCAGCTTACGAGACAGCATCTTCGGCGGGGATGGACCTGCGGGCGGCCGTGGCGGACGGGTTGGAGCTGGCGCTTAGACCCAACGAGCGCACACTGGTGCCCACCGGACTTACGATCGCCCTGCCCGCCGGGTACGAGGCACAAGTGCGGCCTCGGTCTGGGCTTGCGCTCAAGCATGGTGTTACGTGTCTAAACACGCCGGGCACCATCGATGCGGATTACCGCGGTGAGGTAAAGGTGTTGCTGATCAACTTGGGCGCCGAGCTATTCGCAATCCGGCGAGGGGATCGGGTCGCACAGCTCATCATCGCGCCGGTCACACGCGGGGCATGGCGTGTGGAGGCGGCGTTGCCTTCTAGCGATCGAGGCGCAGGCGGGTTTGGGTCAACCGGCCGGAGTTAGCGCGCTTGACGCTCACTTGGATCAGCCTAGCATCCTGCCGACATTTATTGGGCTAGGGACGCAAGCGGCGATGGGGATTGCGCAACAGCCCCCCTGTCAACGCGCATCGCAGCCGGCGGCGCAACGGGAGGCCCCATGAAGCTTGATACGACCTTCGTTGCCGCTCGCATCATCGGGCCGGCGATGATCGCCGGGGGCGTTGCCGCGATTACCAACCGCGATACCGTGATTTCCGCAATCGGTGATTTTCACGACGCCGCTGGGTTGATGGTGTTTGGCGCGATTGCCTCGATGCTGTTTGGACTCAGCGTTGTCACGCTGCATCGCCGGTGGGACACGTTCACCGCGATCCTGGTTGGAGTGCTAGGGTACATCGCCATCGCGCGCGGAGCGCTTTCCTTGCTAGCCCCTGAAATTTCTCGAGCCGGCATTTTGTACATCGTCGTGCATCCGCAGGTCGTGCCGATTGCCGGCCTCACGGTCGCGCTCATCGGGGTGTGGCTGACCTATGCCGGCTACATTTCTGGCATATTCCGGGTTGAAACAACGCGGCGCTAGTTTCAGTCGGCGATATGGAACGAAGTCCGTAAACATAAGGGCGCCATCTCGGTGGTCGGGGCGCCCAGGATAAAAGCCGCGCGGGTATCTAGCCGCTGGCACGGTCGAGCGCCGCATGATCGTCCGCGCTGAGGGACACCTGCAATGCGCCCATCAGCTCGGTGAGCTGAGTCACGCTCGTCGCGCTGGCGATGGGAGCCGCGATCGCGGGCTTAGCCATGACCCAAGCAAGCGCTATTTGCGCAAGTGTCGAACGGTGGCGCGCCGCAACCTGGTCCAGCGCAGCAAGCACCGCGGGACCCTTGCCGACCATGTACTTGTCCATGCGCGCGCCGCGGGGGCTTTGAGCTTTGTCGGCTTCAGTTCTGTACTTGCCGGTTAAATAGCCACTGGCCAGTCCATAATACGGCAGGATGGACACGCCCTCGCGGGCACAAAGCGGCATCAGTTCGGCTTCGATCTCGCGGCTCAGCAGATTGTATTCGGGCTGCTGGGCGTCGAAGCGCGCGCCAAGTGCGCGGGCGGCAACCATGGAGTCGGCGAAGCGCGCAGGCTTGAAGTTGGAGGCGCCGAAGGCGCGAATCTTGCCGGCTTTCACGAGCGCATCGAGGGCTTCAGCGTACTCGGCGGGATCGGTCGCTTCGTCGTCGCGATGCAGCCAGTAGAGGTCGATGGTTTCGATACCCAAGCGATGCAGTGAGTCCTCGCAGGCCTCGATGATATTCTGGCGCTTGATGCCCAGACGCTTCGGCCACATGCCCACCTTGGTGCCGATCACAACGTTGTTGCGCTTGCCGCTCGCCTTCAGCCACGCGCCGAGCACGCGTTCGCTCTCGCCCCCCTGATGACCTGGAACCCAAGCGGAGTAGACGTCCGCCGTGTCGATGGCGTTTCCGCCTTGGTCGACGAAGGCGTCGAGAATAGCGAAGGAGGCCGCTTCATCGGCGGTCCAGCCAAACACGTTGCTGCCCAGCATGAGCGGCGTGATCATGATGCCCGAGCGGCCGATTTCACGTTTGTCCTGCACCTGACGCCTCCGTTGCGCGGTACACTAGGGGGCCCAGCGCAGGCGCTCAACACAAGCTTGACGCACCGGCGCGCGGGCGTAGGTTCGCGCGCATCATAACCCGGGGGGCCGCGCTGGAAGCGGCTGAGATAGAGGTAGGCCTCTGACCCGTCGAACCTGAACCGGCTCATACCGGCGGAGGGAGGAGCGCACATGAACAAGCCAGAACCCGCGCACGCGTTCACGCCGGCGGTGACGACGGGGCCGATTGTCGGCTCGCGCAAAGTGTACGCATCGGGCTGCGCGCATCCTGATTTGCGCGTGCCGTTCCGCGAAGTGGCGGTGCATCCGAGTGCGAAAGAGGCGCCGGTCACGGTGTATGATCCGAGTGGGCCGTACACCGATCCGGATGTCGCCATTGACATTAATGCCGGTTTGGCGCGCACCCGCGCGGCTTGGGTTGTCGCGCGCGGCGATGTTGAGGTGATTCAGGGCCGCGCGGTGAAGGATGAGGACAATGGCAATGTCTCGCCCGAGAAGCTGACGCCGCCCTTCCCCAAGCAGCCGCGGGTGCTGCGCGCGAAAGGCGGCGCGGCGGTGACGCAGCTCGCGTATGCGCGCGCGGGGATCATCACGCCGGAAATGGAGTTCGTAGCGATCCGCGAGACTATGCGACGCGAGGCGGTGGGCGTGCGCGACGGCGAATCCTTCGGTGCGAGCATTCCCGATTTCGTGACGCCGGAGTTTGTACGCACCGAGGTCGCG